>CACYBV010000060.1 GCA_902772745.1 uncultured Eubacteriales bacterium | reverse complement strand
CGACCTACACGAAGCCCGCAACCTTCGACACGATCAGCACCTATGTTGTGAATGCGACGAAAGGATCACAGACTGCGATCAAGACCGCGCTCTGGGCGCTGTCGACGATCATTTTCCTCCTTGTGATCCTGGTCGTCGTCGGGATGAACGTGAAGGCGAAGCGCGATGCCTCCGCCGACCGCAGAAAGGAGGCATGATGAAAAAACTGACAGCATTTCTTCTGGCCCTTTTCACGGCTTTGTCTGCGGTTTTCGCTTTTGTTCCCGGCCTTCCGGTTTCTGCGGATGACGATGCCATTGTGCTTCGGATTTCAAACTGGGAGGAGTATATCGACCTCGGCGGCTGGGACGAAGAGGAGACCATTGATCTTGAGAGCGGCGACATTATCGGGGTGAACCCGATGATCGAGGATTTCGAGGAATGGTTTGAGGAGAATTACGGAAAGAAAGTCCGCGTCGAGTACTCCACTTTCGGTACGAACGAGGACCTTTACAACATGCTCTCGCTCGGCGATGTGTATGATCTTGTATGCCCTTCGGAGTACATGATCATGAAACTGATGGAGGAAGGCTTTGTCCGGCCTTATTCCGAAAAATTCTTTGACACGGACAATGAACTGAATTATTATATAAACGGGGTTTCTCCCTATATCAGGGAAGTTTTTGAGTCGCACGATCAGAACGGGATGAGCTGGGACCGGTATGCGGCCGGTTACATGTGGGGCGTGACGGGTTTTGTCTACAATCCGGACATTGTCTCCGAGGAAGATGCATCAACATGGAGACTTCTCGAAAATCCCGGCTATAACCGGCAGATCACGGTAAAGGACAATGTCCGCGATACCTATTTTGCGGCGGTCGGGGCGCTGAAATCCGAGCTTCTCTGTTCGGAGGAATTCCGGTCCGATCCGGATTATGCCATCCGGCTGCAGGAGGAGATGAATGACACTTCGCCGGAAATGATCGCGGCGGTGCAGGATTATCTGCAGGGCATCAAGGACAACCTGTATTCCTTCGAGACGGATTCCGGAAAGGCGGACATGATCACGGGAAAAGTCGTTGCCAATCTGCAGTGGGCCGGGGACGGGGTCTATACGCTGGACCAGGCCGAAGAGGACGATTATTACCTCAACTTCGCGGTACCCAGGGAGGTAACGAATATCTATTTCGACGGCTGGGTTATGCTGGAGCGGGGCATCGGAGAAGACCCGGAAAAGCAGGAGGCTGCGGAAGCCTTCGTCAACTTCATCTCGCGTCCGGACAACGCCATCCGCAACATGTACTATATCGGCTATACCTCCTGCATCTCGGGAGGCGCGGACGAGCGGATCTTCGAATACGCCGACTGGAGCTACGGCGCGGAAGAGGATGATGAGGACACGGTGGAGTATCCTCTCGGGCACTTCTTCACAGGCGACCCGGAAGACGAGGATTATATCCTGACGGTTCCCGAGGAGCAGGTTAATAGGCAGCTGTTTGCGGCCTATCCGCCGGAGGAGGTCATCCGCCGGGCATCGATCATGGTGTATTTTGACCGGGAGCAGAATGACGAGATCAACAAAATGTGGATCCGGGTGCGCTGCTTCAACATTAAAAACGTCCCGATCTGGGTGTGGATTGTGATCCTTTTCGTGATTGCTGGCGCTGCAGCGCTGTATGTGAGAAATAAAAGAATCAGGGAAAGGATCTGAAAAACAGAACTTTTCACGCCGGCGGGGACCGCATGAGGAACTCAGGTGTCCATCACGGAGGCGAAACCATCGCGTGCACAGAAAGTAACGAAGCAATCCGGATGAATTGCACAACAGCAGCGCATGACTGAAGGCAGAAGGAGGACAGAAGATGGGTGATTTGCTGAATCAACGCGAGATGCAGGAACTGCTGCAGAAGCAGATGGAAGAAGACGGCTTTGGACCAAAGAAGCGGGCATATAACACAATGGCTCTGAATGCGGCGCATTTTCTTCTGTCCGGGGGTGACCCGGAAAAGAAAGTGGACTCTGCGGAATTGAGACAGATGGGAACCCAGCTGAAAAAACTCGGAATGAAGGAGTACGGGGATCAGTGCTACGGCAGAATGGATTATACGCCCGACCAGGTGCGTTTCGAGGGCTTTCTGCTGCAGCATTTTGATTCTCTGGTACTTCCGGATGCGCTGCAGGACCAGATCCCTGCGATGAAGGAGCAGCTTCAGAGACGGATGCAGGAGCGCAGCGAAACCTGGGGCGAGTATTGGCTCCGGATGGCAGACAAACGTGAAGACGGCCGGAAAAAAAGGCCTTATCAGGAAAAAGACGAATCCGTTTACGAGTATGAAGCGAGCGAAGAAGACTGGAAACTGGCCGCCTGCTGTACCCGCCTCTGTATTCAGCAGGGCGGAATGCCGGTAACGGATGCGGATGTAAAGACTGCAAAAAACAATGTTTTTGCGAAACTCCTGCTTCGAAACAAACGGGCGGGTGAGGTGATGCGCCGCGGCGAACTGGCAAATTACATGTATGGTTTCAATATGACGATAGACTCGTTCACCTACGCCGATGAGGATCAGCTGAAGATGGCGCAGGATGATACACGCGAACTGCTTGCCTCCATGAGAAATTATGAAGGAGAACTCTCGCAGGATCCGAAGTGGAGGCAGGTGCTGCAGGCGGGGCAGGCGTTTGCGGACTGCGAAGATCTGGAAGATGCGGCGGAAAAGAGCGCTGAGGTGCTGCTCGCGGTAGAAGCCTTTACCAAAGGAAGGAAGAGCAATTACAACAATAAAACAACCCGCGATATGGTTTCCGACAGCCTGACCCTCCTTGCAAAGTCCATTCCCGATGCCAGAAACAACCCATGTGTGAAGCCGCTGATCGGACGATTCAACGACGTACGGGCGCATCGTCTGCAGAGCCGTGTCGAGCTTCCGGACTACGGCTACAGATCGGCAAGGTCGCAGCAGTTTGAGAAGAAGCCGGAACGAAAGATGGAAAAGGAGTTTAACGTGAGCATCCCGGGTCTGAATGAAAAAGACGGGGATACGAAAAATGTGATCGACAAAAACGGTGTTTCATCGGTTATGAAGGAACTCTACGGCATGTAATAGGGGCGGTGCCCCGCACATCATTTTTCCAGTATTACCAGAACCTCGCCCCTGTGGACGGTGATTCCGGCCGCATCTCCGGTAAAGTGATTGCTGACCCCTAAAGGAAAGCGGCGGGTGATCGTTCCGCGGCTGAGGGGATAATACAGTCCTGAAAGCGTCAGTTCCGCGTCTTCCGACAGCGCAAATATCGAAAGGCTTCCCGTATATCCTTCCGGGAAGCTTTTTTCTTCGCCTGATCCTAAAAGAAAGGCTTCCGTCCCGCCGCAGCGGATCCGGGCGCTTCCGCCGAGGTCTCTTACCATCGACAGGAGCTGGAGGTTCGCGATTGTGTGCGAAAGCCTCGAGCCGCCGAGAACGCCGAGGAGAAGAAAATCCGTATACCCCCTCCGGAAGCCTTCACGGACACAGAAAACAGTGTCCGTATCGTCTTTCTCGACCGGGAGGCGGATGATTTCAAAGGGGAGCTTTTGGCCCTTGGGCGCGGAAGCCGGCACCGCGAAGTCCGAGCAGCCCCTGTATTCCTCAAAAAGGACATTTTCCGCCATCGAATCAAAATCTCCGACCACGAGATCGGGCATGATCCCTGCCTCCTTTAAGGCCAGAAATCCGGCGTCAGCGGCACAGAGAAAATCCCCGGGCTTTTTTTCGAACTGAAAGTCGGAGCAGGCGACTGAACCCGCTCCGACGATGATAAATGTTCCGGTCATGATACTCCTTATTTTTTTGCCTGCTTTCCGGCCGGTGCTTTTTTCAGCTGTTTTTTGCTGAAAACAAAGAGGACAGCGGAGACTGCAGCCGCAGCGAGGGCAATAATGCCGACCGCAAGCCAGCTGACGGACTTCAGGCCGGTGATGTCAAATTCACCGGTATCCGCATTCTGCAGGTTCCGGAAAACGAGAACGGTGATTACGATCACGGCCGCAGCGATGACATATCCCGCGACCCATTTGAGAATCGGGACAGCAGCTTCCTTCGTATGGGAAAGACGCGTGACGGTCTCTTTTCTGAAATCCAGTACGGATCCGATATAGTATCCGACAACCATCGTGACAATTGTCTCCGGAACCATGTAGGTCGCGTTGTACCCGAGGGAATACAGGAGGGCCGCTTCCGTCGGAATTGAAAGCCCCGCCCATACGGTCGCGCCGGAGATGACATGGCAGATATAGCGCAGGATGCCGATGAAGAGCGCGCCGAGAAGCAGCGCCACGGGCTGGGAGGCCATTTTCCTGAAAACGCCGCCAAGCCCGACAACGGTAAAGGCGATAATATAATCCAGCAGGATGACTGCGAGGATCGACTGCCAGGTCGTGACCCAGGAGAGTGTTTTCAGACCGAGAAGCTGCTGAATAATACCGAAGGCGGCGCCTGTAAGAAGTCCCCATTTTACATCATGGCGATAGGAAATGATGATGATCGGAAGCATGGATGCAATCGTAACCGATCCGCCGTAGGGGAGGTCGATCAGCTTTGCAAGGCTTAATACCGTCGCGATCGTGAGCATGATCGCGCATTCGACGAGTTTTCTCGTCGGAGAGATGGTGTTCTGTCTCATGATGGATTCCTTTCTCCTTCAGAAATAATCAGAAAAACCGCATGCGGAATCGGCGTGCGGTTTTCAATATTTCCATTGAAGACTCCCTACGCCGGCATTATCCGTATCAGGTATGAGGGTTCGGAACCTTTTCCCGTCTCAGCCTATCAGGCACCCCTGTCGATTCTCTGCGGTTTTCTGCTCCTCATTATAGACCGTTCGGTAATTTTGTCAAGAAGAATCTTTTCGATGTCCTTCTGCCGGAGATTCATTTCTGCAGTCCGGATCAGCGAGGGAGAAGGAAAATTTTTTTTATTTTTCTTTTTTGCTGGACATTTGTTGGACAGCGGCGTGTATAATGCGAAGCACAAAGACAAAAACAGTCCGAAACCGCCGGTTTTCGGACCCGGAAAATAAAATCAGAAAAGAAAGGAACCGAAAATGCCCAAAGAAATCAAAGCAAACAGCTGGGATGAGTACATGCAGGCTCATCTGAAAGACATCCCGAAGGGGAAGGAAAGCGAATACATCGCCGCGGTGATGGTCGGCTATCAGAATAAAAACCAGGATCCTCCGGCCGCTTACAGCAAAAAGAAAGCTGAGAAGGACACCGCCGCCCTGATGAAAAACCCGCTCTTCAAGGAACAGATGCAGAATAACCAGGCGGAGATGCTTGCGATGATGTCCCAGGGACAGTATGCCGAAATGGTGAAGATGACCGCGTCTCCGATTGCGTCGGTTAAGGAAAACATCGAAACCGCGTACAAAGAGCTCGAAAACGTTCAGAAGAAGATGACTGACGGCACTTACGGCATTACGCCCAATAAGGAATGGACCGCCCTCCAGGAGCAGGTGAACGAGAGCATCGCCAACAACCGGAAAGAACCGGAAAAAGATGAAAAGCCGGAAATCACCGAAGCAAGGAAAATCACAGACCTCCTGAAAGTGTATGTTAAATTTAAGGATTACGAAGCAACCGTTCCCAGAAACAGTCCGGACCACGCGAAGCTGAACAGCTTCGGACTGGACATTCTGACCGCGCTTGGCGGAGGTCAGGAAGTTGTCAGCCGAAGGATAGGCGAGCACTTTGCCCAGGCTGACCGCGAGGTCGAAGAGATGGAGAAGGAAGTCAGCGAAGAGCTCCGGAAAAAAGAGCCCGAAAACGCGGCGCCCGGTCCCATGATGTAATACTGCGGGGACGCGTACCCGTCCCCGAACCCCTGTTTTCTTTTCCCGTTTTTTACAGGCTGCCCCGTCTGCCGGTCTTTCAGAAAGCCCGCGAGACGGGGTGTTTTTTCGGAAAATGCGGGAGAACTTTATGCTTAAAACCGGTTGAAACTTCGGCGGTTTTGCTTTATACTGTAAAATAAGTATGTTATGGACAGATTTATCGTTTCGTGCGAAAAACCGGGATATGAAAAACAACAGGAGGAATCAAGATGGCAAGAGAGTTTTACATGACTAAAAACGCACCGATCGTCGAAACCAGGGCCGGCAAACTCCGCGGCTTTCACTACGACGGCGTGGACCATTTCTACGGTATCCGCTATGCCAAGGCGAAACGTTTCCAGATGCCCGAACCTGTCACTCCCTGGGAAGGCGTCAAAGATGCCGGCTCCTACGGAATGATCTGCCCGGTCCTCTCGGAGCCGATGCCCACGGGCGAAGTGCGCTGCCCGCACCGTTTCTGGCCTTCATCCGAGCACTGCCAGTACCTGAATGTCTGGACCGATGCCTGCGATCCTGCGGCAAAAAAGCCGGTCCTGTTCTGGATGCACGGCGGCGGATATTCCGCAGGTTCGTCGATCGAGCAGGTCTGCTACGACGGATTCAGCCTCGCGAAGCAGGACGGCGTCGTGGTCGTCACCGTGAACCACCGCCTGAACGCATTCGGATATCTTGATATGTCCAGCTTCGGCGAGAAGTACTGGAACTCCGTGAACGCTGGCATGGCGGATCTTGTCGAGGCTCTGAGATGGGTTAAGGCAAACATTGCAAACTTTGGCGGCGACCCGGATAATGTTACGATTTTCGGCCAGTCCGGCGGCGGCGGAAAGGTGACCGTCCTCGGGCAGATTCCGGAGGCTGAAGGCCTGTTCCACCGGATGATCGTGATGTCCGGCGTGCTTTCGGACCTTGATTTCTTCGGAAATATGCAGAATGCGACCGGAAGGGAAGTCGCGCTGAAAGTGATGGAAGCTCTGAATATCCCTGCGGACCAGCCTGAAAAACTCGAAAAAGTCCCGGTTCCGCAGTTCATCTGGGCTGTCAATAAAGCCGAAAAGGCGCTCAGAAAAGAAGGAAAGGGCGTCAGCTGGGAGCCGCTTCCGAACGCTTATTATACCGGCGATCCGATGGCGACGGACTTCTCCGAATCCGCGAAGAAGATTCCGACGATTGTCGGTTCCGTATTTGCCGAGTTCGCGATGCCCGGCCCCGTGAAAGGCGCGAAGGACGAGCTTTCCCCTGAAGAGCGCGAAGCCTATGTCAAAGGATACTTCGGCGATGAGGGCGGAGAGAAGATTCTCGCTGAATACCGGAAGCAGTACCCCGGAAAGAACGAAGTCTACGCGATCGATTTTGACGGCGCATTCCTTCCGGGAACCGTGAATTATGTGAAGAAAAAAGCGGCCGAGGCCTCTGCTCCCGTCTACAATTACTTCTTCACCAAGATTTTCAACAACGACGGCGGAGAAGCCGCATGGCACTGCTCCGACATCCCGTATTTCTTCCACAATGCCGAGCTGATTCCGCTGTGCCACCAGCCGAATTACGAGAAGCTGGACGGTGCGATGAGCTCGTATTTCGTGAATTTTGCAAAGACCGGCGACCCGAACGGCGAAGGGCTTGTCCGATGGGAACCCTGCACGGCGGATTCCTTCAAAACCATGGTGCTTGACGACGAGTGCCGGATGGCGGAAGACCTCCATGAAAAGATGATCCCGCTGATGAAACAGTATAAGCCGAAATTCAGTTTTGATTTCGGCGCGTTCGACAGCGATGACGATGAAGAAAGCGGAAACGCCTGGGTATTTTAAGTACTGATCCTGCGCTTTTCATTAATACGGAAACGCAGGCAGAGGAAAGGAAATCATTATGGCAAAAATCTATGCAGCAGCAACTTCGAAGAAAAGTGCGCGGGAAGAATACAATATGTTCCTGACGAGAAAAATCGCATCGCACGGAATGGTTCTTCTGGAGAACAAGGGACTGCTGCCGCTTCGCGGCGTAAAGACAATCGCGGCCTTCGGTTCGGGCGTGCGTCACACCATAAAGGGCGGAACCGGCTCGGGTGATGTAAACAGCCGGGTCGTGATCAATGTGGAGCACGGCCTTGAAGAAGCCGGACTTACCGTGACAACGGAATCCTGGCTTGACCGGTATGATGTGATCGTCGAACAGACGATGAAAGCAGAGCGGAAACACCGGGCGGATATCCTGGCGACAGGCGGCCGGATGGCGCTGATCCGTTATCTTTTCAGCCAGACTCATATCATGCCGATGGTTCCGAGAATTAAGGACGAAGACCTTGAAAACAAGGCTGACGCGGCGATCTACGTGGTGTCGAGAAATTCCGGCGAAGGCTCGGACCGCCATCCGGTTCCCGGCGACTACGTGCTGAATGAAACGGAAAAGCAGAACATCCGCGCGCTTGCGGAGGCTTACGGGCATATTACGGTGATCCTGAATGTCGGCGGCGTCATGGACACGAAATTCCTTCGGGAGACGCCCGGCGTGGATGCGGTGCTCCTGATGAGCCAGCCCGGCAATATCTCGGGCCTCGCCCTTGCGGACGTGCTTCTCGGCAAGGAAACGCCTTCCGGCCATCTCACGGCGACCTGGGCGGAGAATTATTTCGATTATCCTTCCGCAAACACCTTCAGCTATATGGACGGCGATACGGAAGACGAATACTACTATGAAGGCATCTATGTCGGCTACCGCTACTTTGATACCTTCAATGTGACGCCGGCCTATCCTTTCGGCTACGGCCTGAGCTATACCGAATTCTCGGTTCCGGACGTCTCCGTACGGGTCACGGGAAATGATGTGCTTGTGCGTGCGTCGATCAAAAATATCGGGGACACCTATTTCGGCCGGGAAGCGATTCAGGTCTACTGTTCGGCGCCGAAGGGAGAAATCCCGAAACCTTACCAGGAACTTGTTGGCTTTGCCAAGACACGCGATATCGCGCCGGGCGAAGCGGAAACCGTACGGATCAGCTTTAAGATTTCCGATATGGCATCTTACTGCGAAAAATGTGCCTCCTGGGTGCTTGAACCCGGAAAATACTATATCCGCGTCGGTACAAACTCGAGAAACACCCACATCGCGGCCGTGATCGAAGTCCCGGAGCGGAAAGTCATTTCCGTCCTGAAAAACAAGGCGGTCTGCGATACGAAGTTCCGTGAACTGGAGCCGAACTGCACGCCTTTTACCTATAAAGGAGAAAAGCAGGAAAAAGAGCAGGCGCCCGTGTATACAGCGGACCTTTCCGGCCTTGAAACCGAGACCGTCATCTACGGTGACGCGCCTGCGGAGATGACGACAGACAAGGACTGGACCATTACGCTTGAGGACGTCATGGACGGCCGGGCGGAGCTTTCGGAGCTTGTCGCGCAGCTGACGGTCGAAGAACTCGCGGATCTGTGCATCGGTTCCGCGCGGGGCACTGCAGACGGCAATTCCACGATCGGATCGCAGTCTGTCGCGATTCCCGGCGCTGCGGGCGATACTACATCAAACCTGATCGAGAGCCGGAAGATTCCGAACATGGTATTCGCGGACGGACCTGCGGGCCTTCGCCTCCAGAAGCATTTTGTTGCGGACTCGAAAGGCAATGTGATCGGCGGATCTTCGGAAGATGTGCTCGGAGGATTCGCAGGGGCCGGTGTTCCGGGAAAATCCGAACGCCCGGAAGACGCAGTGGATTATTATCAGTACTGTACCGCGGTTCCGATCGCGACGATGCTCGCGCAGACCTGGGACCTGCAGAAGGTCGAGGCGGCCGGAGACATCGCCGGCGGCGAGATGGAAGAATTCAATGTTTCCCTGTGGCTCGCTCCCGGCATGAACATTCAGCGGAATCCTTTGTGCGGCCGGAATTTCGAATACTATTCGGAAGATCCGCTTCTTGCCGGAAAATGCGCCGCAGCGGACACGAAGGGCGTGCAGCAGCACAAGGGCCACGGAACCTGCATCAAGCACTTTGCCCTCAACAACAGCGAGGAAAACCGCCAGGCCTGCAATGTGCATGCCTCCGAACGGGCGGTCCGGGAAATTTACCTCCGCGCCTTTGAGATCGCCGTCCGGGAATCACAGCCGCTGTCTCTCATGACCTCCTACAACCTCGTGAACGGGACGCATTCGGCGAATAACCACGATCTGGTAACTTCAATCCTCCGTGATGAATGGGGATTTCGGGGCCTTGTGATGACCGACTGGGGAACGACCGGCGACATTTACGGCGGAGACCCGGACGACGGCCGGAAATACGCCCCCTCAGATCCTGCAGCCTGCATCAAGGCCGGAAATGACCTCATGATGCCCGGATCCAAGGCCGATTACGAGTCGGTTCTTAAGAGTGTCGGTGCGAAACCGGGCGAAGTTCCCTGCCCGATCACGAAGGCGGAGCTTCAGCTTTCGGCGCTCCGGATCCTCAAAGTTATTATGGAATGCGAACTCGCAAAACAATAAAGCAGCTGTTTAAGGGACAGGCATCGATGCCGGCTTTACAGGCATCGGTGCCTGTCCTTTGGGGTATGTAAGGAAAGTATGAGAAAGGAGTAAATTTATGGCAAAAATCTACGCTTCCACGAATCCCGAAGTCAGTCCGAGGGAGGAGCGCAACATGGCGCGTGCGCGGAAAATCGCATCGCAGGGCATGGTGCTTCTCGAGAACAACGGTGCGCTGCCGCTTGAGAATGTGAAAACCGTCGCGGCTTTCGGCTCCGGCATCCGGCATACGGTGAAGGGCGGAACGGGTTCCGGTGACGTGAACAGCCGTGTGGTCATAAATGTCGAGCAGGGCCTTAAAGAAGCCGGGCTTCGGGTCGTGAACACCGCCTGGCTTGAGCGCTATGACAGGATTGTCACGGACGAGCAGACGGCGATGTACGCGGAAGTCCAGAAGCGGATGGCGGAGGGCGGCATTCACGCCGTGATCGAGTATGTTTTCAGCCGTCCGAATGTGACGCCCGAGGTTCCGGATGTCCTTCCGGAAGACCTTGCGGAAAAAGCGGACGCTGCGATCTATGTGATCTCGAGAAATTCCGGCGAAGGTGCGGACCGCCGTCCGGTTCCGGGGGATTATGAACTGACGGAAGGCGAAAAGCAGAACCTGACCGCGCTCTCCAAAGCCTATGAGAAGCTGATCGTCATCCTGAACGTCGGCGGCGTTATGGATACGAAATTCGTCCGCGCCCTTCCGAATCTCGGTGCGCTTCTTTTGATGAGCCAGGCCGGGAATATCACGGGTTACGCGCTCGCGGATGTGCTTCTCGGGAAGGCGGTGCCTTCGGGGCATCTGACGACGACCTGGGCGGAAAATTATACGGATTATCCTTCTTCGGATACCTTCAGCCATATGAACGGCGATACGGACGACGAGTACTATTATGAAGGCATTTACGTCGGCTACCGCTACTTTGACAGCTTCAACGTAACGCCGGCCTATCCCTTCGGCTACGGCAAAGGCTATACGGATTTCTCGGCGCCAAAGGCCCTGGTGAAGCTTGACGGAAACATAGTGACGGTCTGCGCTTCGGTGCAGAATACCGGTGAAAAATACTGTGGAAAAGAGTCGGTGCAGGTCTATGCTTCGCAGCCCGCAGGCGGGCTCGAAAAGCCCTATCAGGTGCTCGCCGGCTTTGCCAAGACGAAGGAACTCGCGCCGGGCGAAACGGATACGGTCGAGATCTGCTTCACCCTGGAGTCCCTGGCGTCTTACTGCGAGAAATGCGCGTCCTGGGTTTTAGAGCCCGGTAAATATTTTATCCGCGTCGGTGCGGATTCGCGCAGCACGAAAGTCGCGGCGGCGATTGAAATCCCGGAGCGCAAGGTTGTGAGCGTGCTGAAAAACAGGCTGGTCTGCGACACGGAACTTCCGCTGATCCACCCGGACTGCGCGCCTTACGGCTATGAAGGCGAGGAAGAGGAGAAGGCCGGGGCGCCGGTGCTTACGGCGGATCTTTCGGCGAT
>CACYBV010000059.1 GCA_902772745.1 uncultured Eubacteriales bacterium | reverse complement strand
GATCCTCGCATACTGCGATCCTCGCCCGTACCATGGGAATTCCCGCGGTCGTCGGCGTCGGCGGCCAGCTGAAGCCGGAATACGAAGGAAGAGAAGTGATTATCGACGGTGCGGCAGGGAACGTGGTTGTGGATGTGGATGAACCGACAAAAGCGGCTCTGATGAAAAAACTCCGGGAACAGAAAAAAGTGCGGGAAATGCTTGAAAAGCTGAAAGGCCTGCCCAATGAAACGAAAGACGGACAGAAGATCAGAATTTTCTGTAATATCGACTCGCCGGATGAGGTGCCTTTCGTTCTGCTGAATGACGCCGGCGGCGTCGGTCTGTTCCGTTCGGAATTTCTGTATATGAACCGCGATGATTATCCGACGGAGGACTGTCAGTTTGAGATCTATAAAAAAGTTCTTTCCGACATGGGCGGAAAAGAAGTTGTCATCCGGACGCTGGATATCGGAGCAGACAAGCAGATCGGCTATTTCGGAATGCCCAGAGAGGAAAATCCGGCGCTCGGAAACCGTGCGCTTCGTATCTGCCTCAGCCGGCCGGAGATTTTCAGAACACAGCTTCGTGCGCTGCTGCGGGCATCCGTGTACGGAAAACTCGGCATTATGTTCCCGATGGTAACATCGGTCTGGGAAGTTCGGGAAGCAAAGAAAATGTGCGGCCGTGTCCGGGAAGAACTCCGCTCTCAAGGCATCCCCTGCAGCGATGACGTTGAGATCGGCATCATGATCGAAACACCTGCAGCAGCTGTCATGAGCGACAGGCTGGCAAAAGAAGTGGACTTCTTCTCCTGCGGGACCAATGATCTGACGCAGTATACGCTGGCATGCGACCGTCAGAATGCCGATCTCGGACGGTTTTATGACCCGCATCATCCGGCAGTACTGAGACTGCTGAAGATGGTCTGTGACAATGCGCACAAAAACGGTATCCGAACAGGCATCTGCGGTGAACTCGGAGCGGATCCGGCATTGACGGAGACTTTCCTTTCGATCGGAATCGACGAACTGTCTGTTTCTCCGGGATCAGTGCTTCCGCTTCGTGAAAAGGTTCGCTCGATCAATGTTTCTGCGATCCGTGAGAAGCTGCTTTCGGATCTTCTGAGCGACGGAAACGCACTTTGATCTTCCGGCATAAAGCGATGATACCTGCGGACGCAGGACTGGGTGAAAAGGACAGGCTCATGGGGAACCTGTCCTTTCCGTTTTCAAGAAGTACTGGACAGGAAACCACAGGATGTGGTATGATAACTGTGCAGTTTTGTCTGTATATAGGAAAACGTGAAACGAAAGCGATGGCTGAACAGAATGACATGATCGAAACCGGCAGGAAGACCGGATGACCGGGCTGATGTACAGGATCAGAAGAAGGAGACAATAAATGAAATTCAGCGAAATGCCTTATGAAAGGATAGACGTTAATAAAACAAAGGCGGCGATTGACCGGCTGATCGCGAAAGTCGCGGAAGCCGCGAGCGGCGAAGAGCTGTTTTCGGTCCATCAGGAGTACACGGCGCTCCGGAATGAACTTTTTTCCAACATTACGATTTCGGAGATCCGGCATTCGATCGATACGACAGATGAATTCTATGAGAAGGAAAACGACTTTTATGACGAGAACCTTCCCCTGCTGCAGGATTCGGAAATGGCCTATAAAAAAGCGCTGTACGAGTCGCCGTACCGGGAGAGAATGGCGGAAATCACCGGCCGCGTGATGTTCAAAAACATCGAGATCGCGATGAAGGCTTTCGATCCGAAGCTGATTCCGCTGATGCAGAAGGAGAATGAGCTTCGGAGCCGCTACTCCAAGCTGATCGCGACGGCGAAGATCGAATTCAACGGCGAAACCTGCAACCTGACGAAGCTCCGCGCCTACCAGACCGATCCGGACCGCGAAGTCCGTAAGGCTGCCTGGAAGGCACTGAGCGGCTGGTTTATGGGCGTGACTGCGGAAATTGACGGGATTTACGATGAGATGGTCAGAAACCGCACCGAGCAGGCGCATCTTCTGGGCTATGAGAACTATATCGAGCTCGGCTACTACCGTATGAACCGGAACGACTACACACGGGAGATGGTCGAGAATTTCCGGAAACAGGTGAAGGAATCCTTCGTGCCCTTTGTTTCGGAACTCAACGAGAAGAGAAGGCAGCGCCTCGGCCTCGACAGCCTGAAATATTACGACGGCATATATTTCAACGAAGGCAACCCCAGACCAGTGGGAACACCGCAGGAAATCCTCGAAGCCGGGCAGAGGATGTATCATGATCTCGCCCCCGAAACCGGCGAATTCATGGATTTCATGATGGAGAACGAGCTTTTTGACGTTCTCGGACGGCCGACAAAGGAACAGGGCGGCTATATGACCTATATCCCGAAGTACAAATCTCCCTTCGTATTCGCGAATTTCAACGGCACTTCCGCGGACGTGGACGTCATCACCCACGAGTGCGGACACGCCTTCCAGGGCTATCTTGTGCGCGACGAGCGGATTGCCGAACATCAGGACATCACGATGGAAACCGCGGAAATCCATTCGATGTCGATGGAGTATTTCACCTATTACTATATGGACCGCTTCTTCGGAGACCGGGCGGACGATTACCGTACGATGCATTTCGAGGATGCCTGTGCCTTCCTGCCCTACGGCTGCATGGTCGACGAATTCCAGCATATCATCTATGAGAAGCCGGAGCTGAGTCCTTCGGAGAGGAAGCAGGTCTGGAAGGAACTCGAGAAGGTTTACCGGCCGGAAATGGACTATGAAGACGATCCTTTCTTCTCGGAAGGCGGCTACTGGCAGCGCCAGGGCCACATCTTCGGAAGCCCCTTCTACTATATCGACTACGTGCTCGCTTCGGTCTGCGCGATGCAGTACAAGGTGAAAATGGACGAGGACTACAAAGCAGCCTGGGCATCGTATCTTTCGCTCTGCCGCCTTTCCGCGAAGAAATTCTACCGGGAAGAACTTCGTGAGGCAGGCCTGTCTATTCCTTTCGAGGATGGAACCATCAAAGCACTGGTCGAAAATTTAAGGAAAATCGCATTCCCCGAGGATCATCTCTGAAAGCCCCTGAAGTCCCCGAAGACCGGTCCGCCCTAAGGGATAAAACGAAGGAAGAACCGGACATCGGGGGCATTTTCCCGCGGACAGAAACTCCGCGGGAAACAGGAACTTTAGAAAAGGAAATCAATACCTATGGGAAAATACGACAATGAAATCAAAAGACGCCGGACATTCGCGATCATCAGCCATCCGGATGCCGGCAAAACGACGCTGACGGAGAAATTCCTGCTGTACGGCGGCGCAATCAATACGGCGGGTTCCGTCAAAGCCCGGAAGACAGCTAAGCATGCGGTTTCGGACTGGATGGAGATCGAGAAGCAGAGAGGCATCTCGGTTACAAGTTCCGTCCTGCAGTTTGAGTATGAAGGCTACTGCATCAACATCCTCGACACCCCGGGCCACCAGGACTTCTCCGAGGATACCTACCGGACGCTGATGGCGACAGACTCCGCAGTCATGGTGATTGACGGCGCGAAGGGCGTGGAGCCGCAGACCATCAAGCTTTTCAAGGTCTGCGTGATGCGCCATATCCCGATCTTCACTTTCATCAACAAGATGGACCGCGAAATCAACGATCCTTTCGAACTGATGGACGAAATCGAATCGGTGCTCGGGATCCGCACCTGTCCGATTACCTGGCCCATCGGTTCCGGAAAGTCCTTCCAGGGGGTGTATGACCGGACGACGGAAAAAATCACAAAATTTACTGCCGCACAGAGCGGTCAGCATGTACTGGAAACCGAAGAAGTTACTATGGATAATGCGGCTTCCGTCATCGGATCTGCGGCGGAAGAAAAGTTAAAAGAGGATCTTGAACTTCTCGACGGAGCCTGCGATGAGTTTGACCAGGAGAAAGTGACGGCGGGACTCCTGAGCCCGGTCTTTTTCGGGTCGGCTTTGACTAATTTCGGCGTGCAGAACTTCCTGGAACACTTCCTCAGGATGACCTACGAACCGCTCTCGCGCGACAGTTCCGAAGGTGTCATCACACCCTACGACGACCAGTTCTCGGCCTTTGTCTTTAAGATCCAGGCCAATATGAACAAGGCGCACCGCGACCGGATCGCCTTCATGCGCATCGTTTCCGGCAAATTCGAAGCCGGGATGGAAGTGTTTCACATGCAGGGCGGGAGGAACCTCAGGCTCACCCAGCCCCAGCAGATGATGGCGGAAGAGCGGAAAATCGTCGAGGAGGCCTATGCAGGAGACATCATCGGCATCTTTGATCCGGGCATCTTCCATATCGGCGATACGATCCTCAGCCCCGGAAAGCGTTTCGAATACGGTCATATCCCGACCTTTGCGCCGGATCATTTCGCGCGCGTGAGACAGGTCGACACGATGAAGCGAAAGCAGTTTACAAAAGGCATCACCCAGATCGCTCTCGAAGGGGCTGTGCAGATTTTCAAGGAAATGAATGCCGGCATGGAGGAAATCATCGTGGGGGCTGTAGGCGTCCTGCAGTTCGACGTGCTGAAGTTCCGCCTCGAAAATGAATACCACGTGGAAATCGGCCTTGAACAGCTCCCGTACGAATACATCCGCTGGATTACCAACCCGCATGAGATCGACGTTGCGAAGATCCAGGGAACCTCTGATATGAAGCGCATTACCGACCTTCATGATAATCCGCTGCTTCTCTTTATCAACAGCTGGTCGGTCGGAATGGTGCAGGAACGGAATCCGAAGCTCAGGATGTCGGAATTCGGGAATATGTAATGATCCGGATCGCGGGAGTACACAGTGCGAAGCGGTCCGAGACCATGATGTTTCAAGGAGATATTGGCTATGATCAAATGCATCGGCTGCGGATCGAGCCTCGTGTTCGATCCCGCCACACAGCTCCTTCGGTGCCCGCACTGCGGACGGACGGAAAGCGTCGATAATTTCACCGACAGTTATCCGCATTATGTGGAGGCAGAGACGAGCGCCTATGACCCGAATTACACAGATCAGGTCAAAACCTATGATGCCCTCGTTTATAAATGCCCGAACTGCGGCGCGGAGATTATCGCGACGGATGAAACGGCGAGCACCTTCTGCAGCTTCTGCGGGGACTCGGTCGTCCTGACGCCGCGGCTGTCGAGGCAGAAATACCCTTCGTACATCATTCCGTTCCAGAAGACAAAGGCGGACTGCGAGGAAGCTTACAGAAAGAAACTCCGCGGCGCGTTTTTCGCTCCTTCCCGGATGAAAAAGGCGACTGAGATCCAGAAGTTCAGGGGGATTTATATGCCCTACTGGACGTATGATTTTGAGACGCAGCATCCGGTTTCCATAGACGGAACCGAGAGTCACCGGTCCGGAGATTATATTGTTACAGACCACTACAGACTCGACAAGCAGGTGAACGGAAGGTATGAAGGCGCGAGTTTTGACGCGGCTTCCACATTCAACGATACGCTGTCGGAGGCGATCGCGCCTTTCGATGTCGGATCGGCAAAAGAGTTCACCCCGGCATATCTCTCCGGCTTCTATGCAGATGTGGGAGATGTGGACCAGAGCCTGTACCGGGGAGATGCGGAGAAGCTTGCGGTGAATTATTTCCGGGATCAGGTCATGCAGGACCCGGTATTCCGGAAATACAAACTCAATGACAGCGCGCTGAAAAATCAGCTTACACCCAGGCCCGGCCCGGGGAAAATGGGCCTTTTCCCCGTCTGGTTCCTCGCGGCGAGGTCCAGAAATAATAAGCGTGTGAGCTATGCGGTTGTGAACGGCCAGACCGGAAAAGTCGCGGCGGACCTTCCGGTGGATTTTCTGAAATACATCCTGATTTCGGTCGCAATCGCCGTCCCGCTGTTTTTCTTCCTGAATTTTCTGCTGACGCTGACACCCGGCAAGACACTGATTGTCTCTGCTTTTTTGAGCATTGTCGCCTTAATCCTTTCGAATGTACAGGTCAACCGAACCTATACAAGGGAACACAGTCTCGATGACCGCGGCCTGCAGTCGGTAATGGAAAAACGCGGCATAGAGGAACCGGAAGAGGTGAAGCGGGCGGTTCGGGAAAAGACCGGAGAATCTTCCGGAAAAACCTGGAGGGCCATCCTGTCGACGCTGGTGATCATTGCCGCCATTATTCTCGGCATTTTTGTCATCATTAAGGTGCCGGAGATTCTTGACCTCGGAGGCCTGACGGGGATCCTGGCTTTCGGTGTGATTACCGTAGTCGGTTCGATCGTCAGAGCAATCAACAAAGCAGGGAAGAATAAAACGAACACCCGCCGGAAAACCGTATCCGCAAAAGCGCCGATGAAGGAAAAAATGCTGGTTCTTATAAAACCGCTTTTCGGTATCTTTCTCGCGTTTGTCACCTACATTATTAATCCTGCCCAGGATATATATTATTATGGTGCTGCGGCAATCGCCCTGGTGCTGATCATCTGGGCGTTTTTCGATATTCTGAATCAGCATAACAAGCAGACCATGCGTCCGCTTCCGCAGTTTGACAAAAGAGGAGGAAAGTAAGATGAAAAAAAGAATTCTTTTCTTCCTGTCTCTTTTCCTTGTACTGTTCCTCCTTATACCGGAAGTTCGTGTTCTGGCGGACAATACATCGAAGCTGGTTATAGAGGACGATGCGGAACTTCTTTCCGAAGAAGAAGAGGAAAAGCTTCGAAGGGTGATGAAACCGATCCTCGAATACGGCTGCGTCGGATTCAAATCGATCAAAAGAAATAACAGATCTGTGTCAGCGTTTGCCGAAGACTGGTATCTTGAGACCTTTGGAAAAACCGACGGCGTACTTTTTCTGATTGACATGGACAACCGGGAGATATATATTTATTCCGGAAACAGTGTTTACAGGACCATTACGAAATCCCGGGCAGATACCATTACGGACAATGTATACCGCTATGCCTCCAGGAACCAGTACTACGAATGTGCGGCTGAAGCATACCGTGAGATTTTTACGCTTCTTGAGGGCGGAAGAATCGCTCAGCCGATGAAGTATATCTCAAATGCCCTGCTTGCGCTGATCATCGCCTTCCTGATCAATTTCATTATTGTTCGGAATGTGACGAAACTCAAGGCCCCGAAGGAGAAGGAAATCCTTGAAGGCGCCAGAGTTTATTTCGATGCCAGTCAGGGAACCGCCGAGTTTACGCACACGACCAGAAAATATGATCCGATCCAGACATCATCCGGCGGCGGATCCGGGCGTTCTGGCGGCGGCGGTTTCTCCGGCGGCGGAGGCGGCGGAGGCTTCTCCGGCGGCGGAGGCGGACACAAATTCTGACAGGTCATTTCAACGGAGAAAGGCAAAAGCTTTTCAATCGTCCGGGATGACAGAACAGGTGAATCTATATTTTTGCACATAAAGGAGGCCGGCATATGCGCTGTCCATTCTGTAACTTCGATGACACCAAGGTGATCGATTCCCGGCCTGCGGACGAGCAGAACGCGATCCGCCGCCGCAGGGAATGCGCCAAATGCGGCAAACGTTTCACGACCTATGAGCGTCTGGAGCGTTTCCCGATGATGGTGATCAAAAAGGACGAAACCCGGGAAGCTTACGACCGTACGAAAGCGGAGAAGGGCATCATGCTCGCCTGCCACAAGCGGCCGGTATCCGCGGAACAGGTTTCGCGCCTCCTCGATGACCTCGAGAACCAGTTGTTCAATACCGGCGAGAAAGAGATTCCGGTATCGATGATCAGCGAAATCATTATGGACCGCCTGAAAGAGCTCGACGAAGTGGCTTATGTGCGTTTTGCGAGCGTGAACCGCGAGTTCAAGGATGTGGAGACTTTCGGCGAAGAAATCATGAAATTACTCAAGAAAAAATGATTTTCAAAAAACTTTTCATTCCGGAACGGCAGGCGGACGGCATCTGGGATATAGACTTTCAGGCGGAATACGACAGCGGTTTTCGGGCGGTAATTTTCGATATCGACAACACGCTCGTACCGCACGATGCGCCGGCGACAAAGGAAACGGCGGAATTTTTCCGGGAACTTCGGGAGATCGGTTTTATGACCTGCCTGATTTCGAACAACCAGGAAAGCCGTGTAAAACCTTTTGCGGACGAGGTGGACTCCCTGTATCTCACGGACGCGGAGAAGCCGTCGAGAAAAAGTTACAGGAAGGCCATGAAGCTTCTCGGGACGAACCTGCAGAATACACTTTTTGTCGGCGACCAGCTGCTGACGGACGTTCTGGGGGCGCGGCGGCTCGGGATGCATCACATTATGGTGGATCCTGTCGACCCCGAAAGCGAACCGCAGCACATCCGTTTCAAGCGTGTGATCGAGCGGATTATGCTGTTCGGAAGGAAAATCAAACGGGTTTCCAAAAAAGACTTGAAAAAAACCGAAGAATAGTTTACAATAGCGAAGTGCCAAAAAAAGAGACGCACCGAAAAGCAGTGAGGAGGACTATATATGCAGGCAGGTGAAATCAGAAACGGTAATACATTCGAACTGGAAGGAAATGTATATCAGGTAATCGAATTCCAGCACGTAAAACCGGGAAAAGGCGCTGCCTTTGTACGTACGAAACTGAAGAACGTCATCAGCGGCGGCGTGGTTGAAAAAACCTTCCGTCCGACGGAAAAACTTGAGGACGCGTTTGTAGAGCGCACGGATATGACTTATTCCTACAATGACGGCGATCTGTATTATTTCATGGACAATGAAACCTATGAGCAGCTTCCTGTCGGCAAGGACATCGTCGGCGATTCGCTGAAATTTGTCAAGGAAAACGAAGTCTGCAAGATCTGCTCTTACAAGGGATCCGTGTTCTCTGTAGAGCCCCCGACTTTCGTGGAACTTGAGATCATCGATACCGAGCCCGGTTTCAAGGGCGATACCCAGACCGGCGCGACAAAGCCTGCTACAGTGGAGACCGGTGCGGTAGTTTCCGTTCCGCTGTTTGTGGACCAGGGCGAAGTCATCAGGATCGATACCCGTACGGGCGAATATCTGTCCCGCGTGAAATAATTACCATTTAATTAAACTGTTTTCGGGCCGGAAAGAGATCTTTTCGGATCCGGCCCGGAATCTTTTATGCGTCTGTAGCTCAGTGGATAGAGCACCGGCCTCCGGAGCCGGGTGCGGAGGTTCGATTCCTCTCAGACGCATTTTCCATTTATAT
>CACYBV010000058.1 GCA_902772745.1 uncultured Eubacteriales bacterium | reverse complement strand
TCCGTGACCCGCTGATCCATGATTATGTCAGGGAGGTCTCCGATGTCCGCATCAGTCTGTCTCTGAAAAACGAGGTTGTTTATCCGTTCCTGTGATCCGTGCAAGCCCTGCATGCCGGTACTAGAACCGCCCCTCCCGGCGCTTAGGAGGGGCTTTCTTCCGTATCGGCCGATTGTTCCTTTTGCGAACTGTACTTCAGCCCATATGCATTCGGATTCTCGTATCCGTTCAGCACACACACCGAATTCTCCTGAAAAATCCGGAAGCCGCAGGACAAGTGCAGCTTTATAGAAGGCTCATTCCGCTTCGAAACGGAATCCGTGATCTCGAATGCGCCTTCCTTTGAAAGCTCAGAGAAGAGTTCCGAAAACAGTTTTGATGCTGCGCCCTGTCTCCTTTTGTCCGGCCGCGTTTCCAGCGCTTCCGCATAATAGCAGTTATTCTTTCCCGGAACCGGAAAGAGCCGGATTGCAGAAACCCACAGCTTTTCTTCCGTAAGCACATAATAACAGTTTCCCGGATGACGGAAGAAATCATTCTCCAGATATTCTCGGAACTTTTCCTCCACCAGCCTCCTTCCGGCGGCCTCATCTCTGCAGTTCGGAAAGAAATACGGGATGTTTTCAGTATTGCTTTCCTGATAGATTTCCATGAGTTTCGAAAAGTCGGGTTCGTAAAAGCCGTCAAGTCTCAGCAGCATGCAGCGCCTCCTGCCGGGTCCGGTATCTATGTCCTGATCAGATCTTCTCGAAACGGAACATGTTCCAGGAGAGCTTCTTCAGGGTCGCTGTGAGTTTTCCGCCTTCGCACTTCGTGTCTTCGCAGACGACGGGTTTGATGACATCGGGATTCTCATAGCTGTTTGCGGCTTCGAAATCATCCGAATACATTGTCAGGTGCTCGACAAAACGATAGCCTTCGAAAGCCCTGACATCGACGGTGAGTTCCTCTTCCTCTTCCCAGTCCCCGTTCGCGACAAACACGGTGAACTCGCCCTCGGGTTCGTTCAGGGCTGCGGCCGCAGTCACATAAGGCACATCGAAAATGCCGGGGTACTGGTTCTGGTCGTCCACCGCGTAGGTCGGCACATCGTAGGTTTCGCACTCGACGACGGGCAGGATGGACTTGCCTTTCGCGTAGCGGATCAGTTCCGTCATCGGATAGTAAGCAGCACCCTTCCAGACGTGGTCCTTGTCCGACGCGCAGAGCATTCCGAGACCGCCGGTCGCACAGCCGATCTTCACGCGGTCCGCACGGCGGATCATCGCGAGCATCGTCGACGCGTTTGCAAGGGCCATCGCCATCTCTCCGGATCTTCTGCCGCCTGGCCCGAAGGCGCGCCAGACATTGGGATCCTGCGCGCGGAATCCGCGGTTATCGAAACTGAAGAACGCATCAATCGGCAGATTTCCGTTCATGCCGTAACGCGGGGTGCCTTTCTGCGGGCGGAACATGCTACCGTACTCATCCAGCGAGATGTACATCGTCTTCTCGGTGCGGAGCATTGTCTTGATATAATCGCTGAGCGCGATCTCGGTATCGATATAGTTCTCATAGGCCTTGACGCCTGCCATCAGGGCTCCGATGTCTCCGGGAAGCGCGGAATGGTAATGGTGCAGCGAAATGTAGTCGACAACCTCATAGCACTGCTCCAGCACCTGACGGTCCCAGTCGGGATAATGAGTCAGGAAGGGGCAGGAGGAAACGCAGGCGATAGTCTCGACGGAGCCGTCCGTATACTTCAGTGCCTTGGATACCTCGCGGGCTTTGACGCCGTAACCCACAGGGTCCTTCTCAAAGGAAGCAACCTGCCAGGGGCCGTCCATCTCATTGCCGAGATAGAAAATCTTGACATTGTAGGGCTCCTTGCGGCCGAATTCGACACGTTTGTCAGCCCATTCCAGTCCGCTCTCGACATTGGTATAGTCGATGAAATCAATGGATGCGTCGATATCGTCCGTTCCGAGATTGAGTGTCCACATCGTATCGGCTCCGACAAGCTCGATGAAACTCAGATACTCATCCGCACCGACTTCCTTCGGGATGAAACAGGAACGGGAGCGGTCGATCAAAGGCTTTCTCTCGCTGACCGGTCCGACGCTGTCTTTCCAGCGCCAGCCGGATACATAGTTGCCGCCGAAACGGACGGCCGGGAGTCCTGCCTCTTTGAGGGCGTTTATGAAATCCCGGCGCAGGCCTTTCTCATCTGCCGTGGGATGGTCCGGCTTCCACATGGAACCGATGGCCATATTGCCGATCGGCTCTAAAAACGCGCCGAACAGACGGGGCGAAATGTCCCCCTTGCTGTAAGAGGGGTGAAGCGAGATCCTGGCTTTTCTTGGCATTACTGGTACCTCCTTTTGTTTTATTCAGTTTTTTCGTTCTCGTGAATACGTATCTTTATTCTGTCTCAATCTTATCGCGATTCTCCTGTCCAGTCAACAGAAAAGTTCTCTCCCTTCAGGACTCACTCATCCCGGAATTCCGGTATGATGCTTCCGGATCAGTGCTCGACGGGTCCGTAAAAACCAGGATCCGTTCCCTCGGATCATTTCCCGGAAACAGATCCCGGCAGTCGATCTCATCATAAAATACCAGATCATCGCAGGTCATCAGAAATGCCGCAAATTCGTCCGACGGATAATAAAAAAACAGCTTCAGCGGCCGCGGACACTCATAGTATGATTCCGTGATCCGCGCCAGGCACGACCTGAGAATCGTGACGGAAAAAGGATTGAAAAACCAGAAAAGATCCGCATCGGAGGGGACAGCATAACGCTCTGCATCCTGAAGGATAAATCTGATCCCCCGCCTGTCTCCGATGTATGTTTTCAGGTTTTCCTGCGCCGCTCTGAAAAACTCCGGCTGAAACTCCACGCCGCTTACCCGGCAGCCGCATGCATGGTGCAGAAAGAAAGCCGCCCTGCTTTTCCCCGCTCCATAATCTATGAGATGGTTTTTTCTTCCGATCATTCCGCTTTTTGAAGCGCGCCGGAGCACCGTATACGGAGTCGGTTCATAGGGATGGTGATTGTCATCCTCATAATCATCGCTCCGGCCGCAGGTTCTGATATGCAGTTTTTCATCTTCTGTTTTTTCCCGATCGGCCATTGGCATCAGCTGCATCCTTTCAGAAAATCTCCCTGTCTGCCGCCGGAAAGAGCGGCCAAAACCGCTCTTTTCCGGTATGGATTCCTGCCGTTCATGTCAGTACAGTTCTTTCAGATAAAACCGGTTCATCGTGCTGTGCACGACGGCTTCCGGCCGTTCGATCAGCATGTATCCGCTTTTTTCATAGAGACGGATCGCCGCCTGCAGCTTTGTATGGGTTTCCAGATATATCCTGTGGTAGCCAAGTTCTTTTGCAGTGTCTTCAATCTGCCGGACCATCCGGTATCCGAAGCCTTTCCCGGTTTCGTCCTTCCTGAGATACAGCTTCTGCATCTCGCAGCAATCCGGAAAACCGTAAAACTCCGAAAGCCCGATTCCGCCGATCAGCTCTCCTCTCTTCAAAAGGACATAATACATCCTCCCCGGCCGGTCATAATATGCGGACAGATGGTCCAGGCTTTCGTCAAAGTATGCGGTCCCCGGGATATCCAGCCCATGCTCCTCCAGCCTGCTCCGGATAATTGCCGCAAGTGCGGAATCATAGGCGGGCTGCAGGCGGACTGTCATCGTCCCGGTTTTCCTGTCAGAATCCCGAAGATCTGCGATATCCATTACAGAGAAACCGTGTTTTATCAATAGTTCCGCTGTTACGCCGCTCCCACGCACCAGTCTTCCCGAAAAACTTCCGTCATATCGCTCGTTTACGCCGCAGCTCGGGCTTCTGGACTGCAGGATAATCAGGTCCGGATGCAAACGCACCGCGATATCCAGCGTTTTTTCAGCGCCCATGCGGTATTCGGAATCCACGCTGACTCCGTCTCTTCTTGTTACCGTCCCATTGACGATTTCCGCCGGAATTCGCGGCGTCGGCAGCCCGCCCAGCACTTCCGGACAGACCGTGACGATATCGTTTCCCGAAAGCAGTTCCAACACTTTGCTGTTCCGGTTGTTTTGTCCGTTGTATTTGCAGTTTTCGCCTGTGAGACAGGCACTGATCATTATTTTCATGGAAATCCGTATTCAGGGTGCTCACTGATGTCTTTATTAATCCTGTCGAAAACGCCGGCAGAAATGACTGCAGGTCCGTTTACAGTATATTCCAAAGAACCGCAAAAATCAAGCTGTGTCAGCGTCACGGGCAGGCCCTTTCTGTATTTCCCCTTGCACTGTTTTTTTACCCATGCTGTACTCATAGCAAAAAGTGCTGTGTGCAGAATTACTGTAAACCGATGCCGCCGGCTGCAGAAGCAGCCGGCGGCATCAGTTTTTCCGGGAGCGCCTGTCCTGCCCGGTTCTGTCCCTTATTTCAGGTTCAGACGGAAGGTCGGCGCAACATCTTTATAAATATCAATCAGTTCGTCATCATGGTGGTTCACGCAGCGGAACTCCTTATCGATAATCATCGTCCAGTTGTCCTCCGCCGTCACCTTTTTCCACTCGGGAAGGAATTCGTTATTGGGGTCTCCGGTCTTCACATAGTTCAGTACAAGGGTGCTCAGGGCACTTGCATACTTTTGTCCGTTCTCGGCGTCGTTCAGCACAAGAACCTTGTCCTCGTT
>CACYBV010000057.1 GCA_902772745.1 uncultured Eubacteriales bacterium | reverse complement strand
GCTCTGCGAGATTTTCGGCGCGACCGGCTGGGATTTCGGCGTTGACAAAATGAAATATCTCGCAGACAATTTCCTGGTTTCCGGCATCAACCGCTACGTGCCGCACGCCTTCTCTCCGAAAGCGTTCCCGGACCCGGACTGCCCGCCGCATTTTTATGCGCACGGCGAGAATCCGCAGTATCCGGCTTTTGTCAAGCTCATGGCCTATATGCAGCGGATGTGTCATCTTCTGTCAGATGGAAAGGCGTCTCCGGAAGCGGCGATCCTTTACAACGCGGAATCGGACTGGCCGTCCGAGCTTCCAAGCGTAAAAAACAATATGTACTGCGAAATCCCGGCAAAGATTCTCGGGGAAGCGCAGATTGACTACGATATCATTCCGGCAGACCTGCTTTCCGCAGCCCTTACCGGCCGCGAAAAAGCAGCTGAAGCCTCTGACATAGCCGCAGGGGATCCGGGCTATGCGGCTGAGCTTCGGGACGGTAAGCTCCTTGTGAACGGATATGCTTACAAGGCACTGATCGTACCCGCAGACGACGTCTGCTCGGAAGAGCTTGTCAGGTTTACAGAAGCCGCAAAGAAAGCCGGATTCCCGGTGATCCTGATGGATACAGCTCCGGCAGCGGAAACAGCAGTCGGCAGGATCACCGCCTGCGGTGAAATCGTAAAGACTGAAAAACTCGTATCTGTGCTCCGCGCGTACGACATAGGAGAGATTGAGCTTGATAAAGCTTCTACGGACCTCCGTTTCCTGCACTATACAGGTGATTGCGAGCAGTACCTCTTCGTCAACAACAATCTCGGTGAGGCCTACGAAGGGACCGTAACGATCCGGAACAGCGAAAAAGCCTGGATCTACGACGCCTGTGAAAACGTGGTCCGCGCAGCAGAGCAGGAGATCAGCGGCGAAACGAGCCGCATCAAACTTCGTGTTCCCGCCTGTAACCCGGTCCTGCTGTTCTTTGGAGAATACGGGGGAGAAACCGCAGAAGATTTCAGCGCGGTCTGTGAAGACGGAAAGAGCATGGAGCTTGATTCATTCCGGCTTTCCTCGTGTTTCTCGAAAAACTATCCTGCCTTCGGTGAGAAGGCAGAGCTTCCGGAACTCTGTGATATTTCAGCCCGGTATCCGGATATGATGGACTGCTACCGCTACGAGACCGAATTTGATCTTGCGGAACTGCCGTCTGAACTGGTGCTCAGGATTGAAAACATGTCCGACGGCGCGGAAGTCTTCCTGAACGATATTTCCTGCGGACGGCGGATCGCGCCGCAGTGGATTTATGACCTGTCAAAGGCCGCAAAGACCGGAAAAAACAGTCTGAGGATCGAAATGTTTGCGACAGCTGCAAGAAAAGTCGCGAAGTTCTATCCGCCGGAAGGTCCGGCGTTCAGTATGGATGCACCGAAAACGATCTGTCCGGAAGGCATCCTCGGACCGGTGCGTCTTTTCCGCAGATAAATCGTGAAAAGTCGGAAATGTGACAGCCCGGCCGAAAAAGACTAGATACAATTAACTGTACGCCGACGGCGGAAATGGAATCATTACAGACCAAGATAAGGCTTCAGGTTTTCAAATACCACCCGGTATCCTTCCGTGATCATATGAACGCCGTCAATCGCGAATTCCTTTTTCTGTTCGCCCTGGTCATCATACAGACCCTCGTTGACATCGATATACTGATACCCATACTTTTCCGCAAGCGCCTTCACACGGGCGTTGCATTCAGCGATGTTTTCCCGGGTGCGGTCTTTCAGCATGCCGTATGTCCATTCATTCGCGTCCGGCAGATGATGGTTTGTCGGATAATAGGCCATGCAGTAAAGCACCGCATCCGGAATCTTTTCTTTTGCGGTCTGAAGAATCTTTTCGTAGTTTTCCGCAAGGTGATCCTTCCACTTTTCTCCATAGACCCTGTCGGTCATATCATTGGTCCCGATGTTAATAAAGACCTTCGAAGGTTTCAGCGCGAGGAGCACGGTATCGATTTCCCGGAGGAAATCATCCGTCGTCGTCCCGCCGATACCGCGATTGTAAACGCGCCCCTTTACGCCGGCAGAAACACACATCTCGACGATGGGGAACTGCTCCATCAGGGAGGAACCGGTGAAGAGAACCCCGCCGGGCTCGGCCATCCGGTTCAGAGTCTGATAGTTTTTCACTTTCAGCGCCTGTTCTTTCTGCATCCGTTCCATCATCATCCCGGCGATATTCTGCTGTACATCCTGCATGATCTCCTGATATTCAGGAGATTTTTTGAATTCTTCCGTCAATGCCATGGGAATCACTCCTTTACATTATTACTGATCTTTTCGGTGTCGGAATTTCCTTTTTCCGTGAATATATTGTACCAGACCTTATCCGCGAGCACAAGCAGCAAGAGACAGGACTTTGGGAAAATACCAAAAAACTGCCGGTTCGTTTTCAGGAACCGGCGTTTTCTTTTTTGTCAATGAATTCGGTCGGGGACATTCCCGTGTATTTCCGGAATGTCGCCGCGAAGTAGCTCGGGGAAGAAAAACAGAGTTCCTCCGCGATGTCGACGGCCGTTTTCCGGCCTTCCCACATCAGCTCTTTCGCAAGCTCGATTTTCCTTCGACGGATATAGCTGTTGATGCTTTCGCCCATTTCTTTCTGGAATTTTCCGCTCAGGTAGTAACTCGCGTACCCGGCTTCCTTTGCGATCTCATCGAGGCTGATCTTTTCCCTAAGATGCGTCTCGATATATTCGGCGGCAATGCGCACCGCGCGCGAACAGGACAGGTTGGCCGTCACATGGCGGATCCGCTGAAAGAAGGCGTAGGTCATCTCCTCCACGATGTGCTGGGTATCGGAAACGAAGCGGCTGCCTTCGATTTTCTGAATGTAGTAGTCGGAAAGATTGTAGGCGCCTTCCGACGACACGCCGGCTTCCATTGCCGCGCGGCTGATGATAGTGGCAAAGACGATACCGCTGTTCTTGGTCTGCCTGAGAGCGTCGCCCATCCCGGCAAGCTTCCCGATCTGCGCACCCGAAAGGCCGCGCGCAATCTCGTTGAATGCCTCGAGATCCCCCTTTTTGATGGCTTCAACCATTTTCCGTTCCGCCTGGAAAGTCCCGTGCCAGGTTCCGGAGGACCAGGATTCAGCTTCTGCGGAAACGCCTTCTTCAAAGCTGATCTCGACATCATTTTTCCGGGGAGTTATGCCGTAAAGACAGCGGTACAGCATGACGGCATAGTCCATGGCATTCTGTATATGGATGACCGGAAGCAGACTCAGGTGCACCAGGAAGGAAGTCACCAGGCTGCTTGGAAATTTTGCCTCATAGCAGATGTTCCGGATATAGGTTTCCGAGGCATCCATCGTAAAGAAAGGCCCCAGGAGATAGTAGGCGCCTTCATGGAACTGTGCAATCCAGCCGATCCCGACACGGTCGGCGCAGATGATCGGCATCTCGGAATGCTGAAAATGTTCTTTGATTGTTCTGCTGGATGAACTGAGCTGGAACAGATTATAAAAAAACTCCTTTTCGGGACAGTGTCCGTAAATGTATTCGAAATCCGGTTCGAGCTTCCAGTTGTAAAGATGATGCGCGGCAATCAGAAGCTCACCCATCACAGAAACACGAAATTCGAGGTGTTCCATAGTTATTCTCTACCTTATCAGGATTCGGCGGACTCCAGATATTCCTGCAGAAACTGGTAATCCTGCTTTTTTTCACAGACGATCTTTCCGTTTTTGAGCGCAGATTCTCCTTCGTTCCCCGCAGCCGAGATAAATACATACTGTGACAGGACGGATTTCAGATTAAGCTGATCCCCTTCGTCGGTCTGAAACCAGACATCGCCCCTTGCGGCGCGTGCGTCCTGCAGAAAGGCTACGATATTTGCTTTTTCTTTCAACCTCATAAGATACCCTTTCGGCGGCCCTTTTTACGGAAGCCGCTCTCTATGAACTAGATTGTAGCATTGAAAGACATATCGCAGATAACAAAAATTCGCTAAAAACGATAAATATCAAGGATGATCTGACAGAACCCGGTGTTTCAGCTTCAGTTTTAGCTGCTGTCAAGTCATTTGGACATATGAATTTCACAATAGACGAAAAAATTGTCAGAAGAAGCGAATTCCTGATAACAGTCCCTTTTGGATTTCTGATATAGTTTTCATACAGAACAAGGCAGGGGGAGTCTGCCCGTGAAAGGAGCGAATGCCTATGGCCCGGAAAAAGAAAAATGTCTCTCCGTATAAGGATGCGAAAACCTGGAAGAAGGATTTCAAGAAAAACGGTGTCATCTACCTGATCTTCCTTCCAATCGCCGCATACTTCATCATTTTCAACTATATCCCGATGGTCGGTATCCTGATGGCCTTCGAGAATTACAAACCGACAAAGGGCCTGTTCGGCTCGAAATGGGTCGGCTGGGCAAACTTTGCGAAGCTCTTCGGAGGAAAGGAATTCCCGAGAGCCTTCCGCAATACCGCGATCATGGCGGTCATGTCGATCGCGCTCGGCTTCCTGCCGCCGATCATCCTCGCGATTCTTTTCTCGGAATGCAAGCCCAAGAAATTCAAGAGAGTCACGCAGATTATGTCTTATATGCCGAACTTCGTTTCAGCCGTCGTTGTCTGCGCGATCGTGACCGAGTTTGTCAGCAAGGACGGACCGATTACCCACTTCCTGATGCTTTTCGGCATGAAGCAGCAAAACCTTCTCGCGAGCAAGGTGGAACCGGTATTCAAGCTGATTTACTGCCTGATCGGCGTCTGGGTCGGTTTCGGCTACGGATCGATCATTTACACGACGGCGATCTCGAACGTCAACGGCGAACTGAAGGAGGCTGCGGCGCTGGACGGCGCAAACCGCTTCCAGCGTATCTGGCACATTGTGCTTCCGTCGATCAAGCATCTCGTGATCATGCAGCTGACGATGGCTGTCGGTACGATGTTCATGGTGGGTTTCGATAAAGTCCTGCTGCTGTACATACCCAAGACTTATGAGGTCTCCGATGTCCTGTATACCTACACCTACCGCATGGCATTCGGCAACAAGATCGACTACGGTGTTTCCACCGCGTCCAGCTTATTCCAGTCGATTCTCGGAACGGTTCTTCTGATCACGTCAAACCAGCTGAGCCGCAGATTCGCAAGCTATTCGCTGTTCTAAGGGAAGGAGGAATCAGAAAATGGCTAAGAATTCTGAAGGACGCCTTTCCGAGTGGAAGGCGGAGCGCTTAAGAAGGAAAATGGAAGAAGAAAACAGGGATTCCATGGTCGTCCATCCCGGCGTCGGCGGAACGATTTTGGATATTGTGATCGTGCTGCTGCTGATTATCGTTGCATTTATCTGTGTAATTCCGCTCTGGCATGTACTGATGAGTTCGATCTCGGATGGCCGTGCGCTGATGGGCCACAAGGGACTTGTTCTCCTGCCTGTCGGAACGAAGTTCAATATCGGCGGATATATGGAGATATTCAACGACCCGAATATCCTGCTCGGTTACGCCAATACTCTTCTCTATGTGGTCGGCGGTACGCTTCTCGGTGTTCTCGTCAACGTCATCGGCGGATATATCTTAAGCCGGGAGACGAAGCTTCGCGGCGTCATGACGCTCTTTATCATCTTCACGACGATGTTCAACGGCGGTATGATTCCGACCTACATGGTCATCCGTCAGCTCGGCATGACCGGTACGCGTCTTGCGCTGATCATCCCCGGATGCACCAATGCAATGTTCATGCTGCTTGTCATGAATTCGTTTGCGGCGGTAGACAAATCCTATGTGGAAGCGGCTTCGATTGACGGCGCGGGACATTTCAAGATTATGTTCCAGGTTATCCTGCCGCAGGCGAAAGGCATGGTGCTCGTTACCGCGATCAACTCCGCGATTATGAAATGGAACAGCTGGTTCGAAGCGAGCATTTACGTTCCGACCCAGAAGGATAAATGGCCGCTGCAGCTGTGGGTGAAGCAGCTGACTGCGGAAGGCATGGACTTTTTGAAGGCCCAGAATCCGAATTACAATAAATATCTGATCCAGTACGCGGCGATTATGATCTCCACACTGCCGATCCTGATTGCGCTTCCGTTCTTTATCCGGAAGCTCGAAAAGGGCATGGTTCTCGGCGGCGTCAAGGGATAATATGATGTTTCTCAGACGGATATGTCTGCAAACATAAAAATTTTAGGAGGAAAAATTATGAAGAAAAGATGGCTTGCACTGCTGCTTGCGCTGGTAATGGCGTTCTCGCTTGCAGCATGTACAAAGACCGAGGCAGAGGACAGTAAGGATACTGAAGCTCCTGTAACAGAGGGCGAAACCAAAGCGGATGGTCAGGAAGAAGCGACCACAAAAGCACCCGAAACGACGCTGGAAGAAGTCAGCGCGGAAGATGTGGAAGGCGATGAATTCTTCGGAAAGTCCACGGATTTTACAGCAATGATTTCCAACGGAATCAGCACGAACTTGTTTTCGGAATATGAGGATGCGCCGGTTCTTCAGTACAACATGGCCAAAGAATGGGATCCGGACGGCAACGGCAATACCCGTAAGGTGAACATCGATGTATGGACGCCGCCGGCGGGATCTGAAAGCGACTATGCCAATACTCTGGCATCTACCGGCGAATATCCGGACCTTATGAACATTCAGATTATGAGCATGAGCGCTGCCGAGATGTACGAAGACGGCATGATCCTCGACATTACCGACTATGTCATGAAGTATATGCCGAACTACCGCGCCTTCTTTGAGCGCCATCCGCAGTACGCCGGCCGTGAAACCACCTATGTTGACGGCGAACGCCGGTATCTCTGCATCTATCGTCTGGATGAACAGCTGCCCGGCGCCTGGGGCGGCATGCTGTACCGCAGAGACTGGATCGTGAAGTACGGAACCAATCCCGAGACCGGAGAAGCTTTCACCGGTGCATGGGATGAAGACGGCAACTACACGGACGACGTGGTATTCCCTTCCGGAGAAACTTATCCGAAGACCGTCAGCGACTGGGAATGGATGCTGGAGATCTTTGAAAAAGCGCTTGCAGGCGAAGGCATCGAAGACGGCTATGCTTATCAGCTGGCTTCTTCGGGTGAGAACGGAGCCGGCGGCGATATGGAATCCGGCTTCGGCGCTGCGAACACCTGGTATATTGATCCTGAGAGCAATGAAGTTGTTTACGGCGGAACCAAGGACGGCTTCCGCAGCTACCTCGAGATGATGAACAACTGGTATCAGAAGGGCTGGGTCAATAAAGACTTCTTCGAGCGTGCAGGCGAAATGTTCTTTGTTATCGACACAGCGTCTGTGTATTCCGGAAAAGTCGGCGCCTGGTACGGCCTGACTTCTCAGCTTGGAAATGCATTGGCAAATGCGGACGTTCCGTGGATGAAAGATATGTGCGTATTCGCTGCGCCGACTCCGATCAACGATGTTTACGGCGACGAATCCGTTCAGGGATTTGAACCTTTCCTGTATTATGCCGGCGGCCTGATGGGTGCGCAGTGGGTTGTGAGCGACAAGGCGGCGGACAAGGATCTTCCCGCGCTGTTCACCTTCCTGGATCATTTCTATGATGTCGACGGCGGCGCGCTGGAGCTTACCTTCGGTTTGACGAAGGAACAGGTTGAGGAAGCAAAGACGATCGCCCCGAAGGCATATGATGCCTATTCCAAGATGGGCCTTGAAGACGGCGCATACTGGAAAAACGACAAGGGCGAGTTCGAAAAGAATCCGGTTTACTATCCGAATGACCCGAACGAAATCGGCGGCGCCTGCGGTCTGGTTCGTTTTGCCGGACTGACGGAGGAAACCAGATTTAACCGGAAATACCTGCCCTACTATGCGGAGCAGATGGCGCTTTACCGCATGTACGACGCAACCAAGGCCGGCATCGGCGGAGAGATTACCGCCCAGCTGACGCCGGATCAGAGCAGCAACTTCGCAGAAGTATACAACAATGTTTCCACCTACTGTGCTCAGGTTGTTCCGGAATTCATCACCGGTGAGCTGGACATTCATGATGACGCCGCGTGGGAAGAGTTCTGCGAAACGATCGACAGCTATGATGTACAGAGCTACTGCGACGATCTGAACGGAATCATCAACGAATAAAGAGAGGCCTGAATCATACCTTTAATATCCGCACCGGCATCGTCCGGTGCGGATGTTATATTACAGCTCACAATGAGGAAAATCGACGTAAGCCGGTGTACGGAGATTTTACGAATGCCCGAAGTCCCGGGATGCGGCTTTATGCCTCTTCCGGTGATTCATGAAAACTGTGAAGTATCGAAAGAGGAACAGCGTGTTCGTTTTTTCAACGCCGGCATGACTGTGATCATGGGACTGATTCCCTTTGTGCTCAGCCTGATTGCTGCCTTTCTGATCCTTCTGCGGTATCCGATTACGGAGGAGACCCCGGAGAAGATGCGTGAAGGACTCCGGGAGAAATGACCGGAACGGAAAATTGTCGGATTTCTGCCGGTTTTTGTCGGATTTTTACTTTTCTGGCGCGGGAAGATGTGTTATGCTGTTAAAAAATGGAAGCCGTGTATCATGCCGCCCGGGACGGCGTGAGGAAAGGAAAAAGCTATGATTATCAGAAAATGTCAGGTGAATCACCTTGAAAATCCGCTCGGATACCGGATCGGAACGCCGGTATTCCACTGGGTGACGGAAGACAGCAGAGGAAGCAGGGAGACGGAGAGCCGCATCGTCGTGAAATGCTGCGGCGAAGTGCTTTATGACACCGGTTTTTCGGTGCATGACAGCCTCGCTGTCCCGCTGGATCTGGAGTTCCGGCCGCGGACGCGCTATACCTGGACGGTGACCGTCCGGACGGATGCGGGAGAGGAACTGGAGTCCGGGGAACAGTTCTTTGAGACCGGAAAGATGGACGAGCCCTGGGAGGGAAAGTGGATCCATTCGGATTCGCAGGAAAAAGACCGGGAGCGCCATCCGGTTTTCAGAAAGAAGTTTTCGGTTGATAAGCAGGTCGAAAAAGCCAGGCTCTATATCTCCGGCCTCGGAATGTTCGACGCAAAGCTGAACGGCGCGCGGATCGGACAGGAATACCTGACCCCCTACTGCAACAACTACGACGCCTGGGTTCAGGCCATAACCTTTGATGTGACGGAGCAGCTGGTTTCAGGTGAAAATGAACTCTCAGCCGCGCTTGGAAACGGCTGGTACAACGGGCGTTTCGGCTTTACGCCTTCCAACCTTCCTTATTACGGCTCGGAGATGAAGCTCTGCGCAGAGCTTCGGATCTTATATCAAGACGGGACGGAACTGGTTATCGGGACGGATGAATCCTGGGATGTCACGCGCTCCAATGTGACCTTCTCCAATATCTACGACGGCGAGCACCGGGACGATAGGCTGCCCGCGATGCCTGCGGAAAAAGCGAAACTCACCGATCCGCCGAAGGGCGCGCTTTCCGACCGTCTCTCGATCCCGGTCGTAATCCGCGAAGAGCTTCCGGCACAGGCGCTGATCACATCCCCGAAGGACGAAAAGATCTTTGACATCGGACAGAACTACGGCGGGTCCTTCCGCCTGCATGTCCACGGGGTGAAGAAGGGTGAAACCGTCCATGTACAGGTCGGCGAAGTCCTGCAGCAGGGCTGCTTCTACAACGATAATTTAAGAACCGCAAAGGCGGAATATATTTATATTTCGGACGGATCGGACATGATCCTGCAGCCCGAATTCACCTTCTACGGATGCCGCTTCATTAAAGTTGCGGGCGTTCCGGAGCTTCAAAAGGAAGACATTACAGCGCTTGTGATGTACTCCGATATGGATGAGATCGGCTCCCTTGTGACCGGACAGGAGAAGATCAACCGCCTGATCCTGAATGCGGAATGGGGCAAGAGAGGCAATTTCATCGATGTCCCGACCGACTGCCCGCAGCGCGACGAGCGCATGGGCTGGACCGGCGATGCGGAGGTCTTCTCGCCGACTGCGCTGCTGCAGTCCGACGCCTATGCATTTTACCACAAATATCTCTATGATATGGCGACGGAACAGGCGGCGCATGAGGGCGGCGTACCGGATGTTATCCCTGCTTTCGGCGTCTACAACGGCGGTACCTGCGCCTGGGGCGACGCGACGACGATTATTCCCTGGAACCTGTACGAATACACCGGCGATCCATCGATCCTTGAGCTGCATTACCCGGCGATGAAATCCTGGGTGGACTTCATGAGGCGTGCGGAGGAGCAGGACCATGCGTACATTAAGAAATTCCACTACGGCGACTGGCTCGCTCTCGACGGCGACGGCGGCGTCGATTCCGTAAAGGGCGGCACCTCCGACGAATACTGCGCTTCAGTCTACTACCTTTACAGCACACGGATTGTCGAAAAGACCGCGAAGCTCCTCGGAAAGGAAGAGGACGCTGAATATTACGGGAAGCTCGCGCAGAAAATCCTTGATTACATCAATTACGACTTCTTCGCGCCATCGGGACGTGCGACGATCGACACGCAGACCGGATACCTTCTCGCGCTCCGTCACGGGCTCGGAACGGATCCCCGGCGCATGGGGACGGAGCTGATGAACAAGCTGAAGAGAAACGGCGGAAAGCTTCAGACCGGCTTTATCGGAACGCCGCTCCTTGCGGAAACGCTGACCGAAATCGGAGAGTCGGATATGGCCTACGAACTTCTTTTCAACGAGGAATTCCCGGGCTGGCTCTACGAAGTCAATCTCGGCGCGACGACGATCTGGGAGCGCTGGAATTCGATGCTTCCGGACGGCTCCGTCAGTTCGACCGGCATGAACAGTTTCAACCATTACAGCTACGGCGCGATTGTGCAGTGGATCTACGAAAGAGCCGCAGGGCTGCGGCGGGATCCGTCGGTCCCGGGCTACAGGAAGGTCATCTTTGCGCCGAATCCGCTGAAAAAGCTCGGATTCGCGGACGTCTCATATGATTCGCCCGCGGGAAAATGGGAGAGCCACTGGAAAGCGCTCGATGATACGCATCTCGAGGTCTCGCTCACGGTTCCCTTCGGATGCACGGCGGAAGTAAGGCTGCCCTTTGCGCCGGAAAAACTATTCTCAGAGGACAATAACGTGCTCTTCGCGCATACGGATCAGGGCGTCTGCCAGGTCGGCCCCGGGAAGTATGCAGTGACTTACGAAACCACGAAACCGCTTCGGAAGATTTACAGCACCTATACCCCGGTCCGGGAGCTTCTTGCAAGCAAAGGCGTGAGGGAGCTTCTTTCGAAGATCGCGCCGGGATTTACGGAGATTCCGAACCAGTACAGGAATTCGTCGCTTCGGGACCTTGCGGAACATACACAGAGGGTAAACACCGAGATGCTGGATGGTCTGGATCAGGCGCTTCGGGAGGTAGAGTAAGGAGTCTGCCTTCACGGTTCCGCAAGACAGGAAAGATTCAGGAGGAGAAATTATTATATGGAAAAATAACTTGATCCGTCCTTAAGCCCGGAGGAGCGGGCAGAGGATCTTTTATTGAAGCTGAGCCTTAAAGAGAAGCTGGCGCAGGTCGTCGGTATGTTTGCTTTCCCGGAGAATATGCTTCCCCCGGGAACGATGGAGCATATGGCGCAGGCCTTCTCTAACGGTGTCGGGCAGCTGTCCTGCCTGTTCATGCGCTCTTTCCGTTCCTGTGAATTCCGTAAAATTGGAAATCTGTGATAGAATTGTCGGATTTGTGGCTTGTGGGGATAATTGCCGGTCCGTATAATTCCTGTAAGTAAAGGATACGGGGAGCAGGTATGGACCGAAACAGGTCCGAGGCTTCATACTTTCACGTTTTGCCATCCCGGGCGCGTAGCGAGCCGGGGGAGATCCTATCCATCCAGCAGCCCCCCGCACGGATTTTTCCGCTCCGGCCTTCAGCCCCCGGCCGGAATGACACAATGTAATTGTAGTCGCTTCCTTGTTTACAAAATAAACGCGTGCGGACCAGGGATGACAGAAGAGAAAACAATATATCCACAGGAGGAAAACACGATGGGCAAGACCATTTACCACGCAAAAGAGGACCCGACCTATAAAACCGTTTATGTCGATATCGAGCGCTGGGAGGAGCGTCAGAACCCGAACGACAAAAACGGCGGCACCGTGAAGTATTTCTATGTACACGGCGGATTTAATGATCCGGAACGGGACCGTCTGATCAAGTTCAGCTTCTGCTTCCCCGAAAAAGAAAAATATCAGGGACACTTCTTCCAGTATCTCTGCCCCTTCCCGGGACCGGATGAGGAACTGGCCAGCCTGAAACGAAGCGGCCGCGACGACAACATCGCCTTTGCGCTTGTCCACGGCGCCTACTTTATCGAGACCAACATGGGTTCGAAGTTCGCTTTCGGCTCTGCGGCGGATCCGACGCTGACCTGGAAGGCTTCTGCAATGTCGGCCGAATACTCCAGAGAATATGCGATGAAATTCTACGGCTGTGACCGTCCTTACGGGTATGTTTACGGGGGGTCTGGCGGCGGCTACAAGTCGATGGCCTGCATTGAGAACACGGATGCCTGGGACGGCGCGGCACCCTTTGTCATCGGCTGCCCGGTTTCCCTTCCGAACTCGATTGCGCTGCATGTGTTCGCACAGCGCATGCTCCGCCATCAGTTCAAAAATATCGTCGACGCTCTGGACGCCGGCGGCTCGGGCGATCCCGAGGAATTCATGAATGCTTATGAGAAAGCGGCATATCATGAGGTCTGCCGGATGGGCTTCCAGCCGAAATCCTGGTTTATTGAGGCTGAAGGCAAGATCGATCCGGGCGCCCTTCCTGTGCTGATGCCGGGCGTGAAAGCCGCCGACCCGGGCTACTTCACCGATTTCTGGACCGTTCCGGGCTATGACGGCGCAAACCCGCAGGGTGTCTCGCAGCGCGACCGGCTGCAGTTCGACGGCGTTGTGAAATCCGTGCATCTTGCGGGCGATCCTGTGGATGATGATGAATACTCTAACGGTGTCGACACCGCCTGGAAAAAGCAGCTGGCGAAAGGAAACGGCGCATGGATCGAGCTCGAGGAAGTGCAGCAGGGCGACGACCTGTATCTTGAAGGCGTCGATATTACGATGACTTCCGGAAGAGCG
>CACYBV010000056.1 GCA_902772745.1 uncultured Eubacteriales bacterium | reverse complement strand
TGCTTCCTCGGGTCCCCACAATTTTTCATACTCTTCCTGTGTCAGATTACCAGTATTTTCCGGTGCCGGCATATAATTGATCCTCCTTGTTTTTTTGTATGAAGCTACAATGATGTCTTAAAATATTATCCTCTATCCTGTCCAACAAATGTCCAACAAAAACACATTAAATCCGGGAAAATTGTCAGGCTTTACAGACTGATCTCCGGCCCGTCGTTCTGCGCTTCCGGCTGGTAATCGGAATGTATGTCGATGTACCTTTTTCCGTAGCTGGAAGAAATCACGCTGATTGCTCTTTCGTTATGTTTTTTCCGTACTTCGGTCGTGCGCCGTAGAACGCTCTCACTGACTGCGCTCGCGTACGGTGTGCCTTTCCCGAGCTCCACCATAAAATCCAGCGTCTGTTCGACTCTTCGCTGTTCCGCGTCTGTCTTCCTGAGGGACTTCCTGCCCTTCATATACTCGATCGTGTTGTTGAAAATCTCCTCGAATTTATACTCCCCGTTTTTCTTCGGGTCCGTGCTGTTTTCGATCTCATAATTTCGGAGAGAGTCCACACTGTTTCTCAGCTTCTGCCAGCTTTCACCGTGGTTCTCTGTCTGATCGAGATACGGCGCCATCGCCTTGAGGTTTTTCAGCATTTCCCTGCGCTGTTCGATCGTCATCGAATGGAAGGGATGGAACATGCCCATCGCAGCATCCGAAAGCTCCCTGTCGCTTTTCCCAAAATACTCGTCCAGCTTCCCGGACTTGACGATTTCCTTAAATGCAGACGTGTTCCGGATCCGCTCCGCGAAATGCCGCGCGGTTCCGAGGTTGAATTCCGAGGCTTCAGCCGTATTCTGGCCGTTAACCATCTGGACGCGGCGGGCAGCCATCATCTTGGACAGGAGAACCGCTTTTTCTTTTTCGCTGTAATGACGCCCGGGTTCCGGCTTGTGGAGTTCCGCGTAGCGTGCCCAGGTCCGGCCGCGGCTGTCCGCTGCAATGGTTTTTCCGTTTTGAAGCCAGGTTTCCTGCGCCAGCTTTCTCTGTTCTGCCTGCTGCCTTCTTTCTCTTTCCGGCCGCTCACGCTCCTCCTTCTCCTTCTCCATGGCCTGCCGGACGGCGTCTCTCTCCGCCTGTATTTTCTCTTCCTGCCTCTTCTGCTTCTCTTTTTCTTCCTTTTCCTCCTTTGTCAGAAGGTTTTTTTCGTCCCGGAGTCTAAATACTTTTCGTCCGAGGCTCGACGAATAGGAGGCACCGAGGTCGTTGCCGGTCACAATTGCCCTGAGCCTTTGTTCATCCTCCGCAATCATCTTCCGTGAAGCAACGCTCAGGTAGTTTGTAAGAAGCTTCGAGAGACCGGATTTCTTCTGGATCTCGCGGATATGATTCTCAGCCTCCGCACGAGTCTTTCCATGCAGGAGATAACTTAAAAGCATGTTCCGCTTCTCCTCCGGATTCGTTTCCGGGGCGTCGAAGCCTTCCAGAAGCGCTTCCGGCTTTTCTCCTTCCGAAAGCGTCCTGACTGTCACATGGAAGTTTCCGGAACCGTCGTTCACCGTGAAGACTTCCGCTTTCTTCTTTTCAGCCTGCTCTTTTACACGGTATACGCCCGACCCGAGTTCCTGAGAAAGCTCCTTCCGATCGTCGGAAACTCCGCCAAGGAGCTCATCCTTGACTTCACCCTCCGCTTCTCTTGAAATCATCAGGTGTCCGAAGAGCGCACCGCGAAGCTTCCCGGCGTTTTTGACAATGTTCGTCGCGGACATATTGGTCGTAATATCTGTCGCAAGCGGCCGCACGGTCTCATCCGTATACAGGATTTCACGGTAAATCGTGTAATGGAAATCCCTCGAATCCGAAAAGCGGTCATTGATGCTCTCGTGGTTTTCGGCTGCTCTCTTTACGCCGTCGGGCCCGTCCTCCCGCAGATAGTTCTGCCTGTTCAGGAGGTCTTTTTCAAACTGCGCCGAGTCCTCTTCAAGCATGAGCGCCCGGTTCAGGAAGGCTGTTTTCTCAGCCTGGCTGAACTTCAGGAAGTTTCGGTCCATTTCCGGATCGGATGCATAATGCAGAAACTCTTCGTCGCTCATCTTCGAAAATCTCTGGTCCATAGGATTTGCAGTATTGTAATCTTCTCTTCTAGGCATATTTGTTTCCTTTCTTATCACAGTCCGTATCCGGCAGTATCAGAATCACCGCAGCTGATTCAGCACGTTCCTCAGCGGATTTTCTTTTCTATGAACGATAGACAGTATATGCCGTCATGTCCAACAAATGTCCAACAGAAAAACAGAATATTTACGGATTATTTACATGTATGTCCTTGTTATTCATGGAATTTACTTTACTGGCGGCTGTCCCGCATACAGGATCACCCGGCTCCTGAGACGGTCCTGTATCGTGCCTATGATTCTGCCGCAAACACAAGCTCCATCAGATGGACTGCATCCTTTCCGGCATCTCTGAGGCCTTTCACACAGGTATTGCAGTATCCCGCGATCTGCCCCGCCGGGAGAGCTTCCGCGTATTTTCCAATCTCTTGATTCCACTGATCTTCAGGGAAAATTGTCAGATGTTCCGGTAAATAATCCCTGAAATAGTTCGGCGCTTCGCGGATGTTCTGAGGATAAGGCTCATGAAAAAGGAAATTGCCGTCATACCGTGTCTCGTCCCGGTTTTCCGGAAGCTCGATGATCGAAGCATTCATCCTGAGAAGGCATTCCCTGACAGCGTCCTGCAGTCCATGGTACGCGCGCGCCCGAAAGCAGTCCTGCACAACGATTTTCCTGCGCTGAAGATCAGGCCACTGAAAATCATCCCGAGTCAGCAAAAACTCCGGAAGGCTGATCCCCGCTATGTCCGGACGCCGCTCTTCCAGGATATGCATACAGCTCATACAGACGGTAACAATGACATCGCCCTTTCCGGGAAGCTCCGATGTTCTGTGACAGCAGCCCGCTATACGCACGTCCGCCTGTGTCTGAAGATATGTACGGATCCTCTCTGCTGTTTCCGGGAAAATCCGCTGAAAATTACAGCTGGGATAATAAACGTAACTCATACCGCTCTCCTTTTGTTTCAGTTTCTGCTCCTCTGTCGTGAACTGCGCACGGGATCCTGATACAGCGCCGTGTCCGCCCGTCCGCCGTGAAAGGATCCCGCAAAGTATCTCTTTTTTTCATAAATTCAATATCTGTTTCATCGATTCGAAGGTTTTTCTGTCCGCACCCCTGCTGAATACATTCACATGTTCAAAATCCGCGCTTCTTTCAGTAAGCGCCGGATACAGAAGTCCTGCAAACGGAAGACCTGCGTTCTGGTTTTTATCCAGCGGACAGATTGCAATGTCAAGATATCTGTATACCTCTTCGGAATCCTCCAGCACATACTTGTCGGACGCCTTCCGCGGGATGTCATAAGCCCCGAAATAAGCATAAACCGCATACGGGTTTCCGCATTCCAGATGTTCTCCGATGTATTCGTACAGGGACAAAAGAAGCGCGTCGTTTTTCAGTTCACAGTCGCGAAGCGCGTACAGAAGCTGCCAGATGCTCCCCGGCTTCATCCCCGGAATCCGGAAGGAGACCAGCTCTTCATTTGTCTTCGAAAAAGGAATTGCCTTCGCGATTTCGAGGGCGTGTTTCTTTTCTTCTCCCTGCAGTTTCAGGAAGTTCGTATTGAAGGTTCCGTCCACGTAGCCTTCTTCATCCATGTATGCGCCGGCAAGACGCGTGATGTGCGTTCGTGAATCCGTCATCCTGCGCGTCAGTTCCAGCATATCGTTTCTGTTGATCACTGATTCTGTTTCCTTCTTTCTGCAATCATTTCTGCAGTATCGTATTTTGCTTTGTCACGGTGCTTCTCTAAGCCTCATGATCAGATCCAGCATTCTGTTTTCAGTATCCTTCGGATAGGAAAATCCGCACAGATCAGAAACAGAATTCCCGGATTTCCCGAAGAGTTCGGCCGCTGCACTGAAAGCATTCCAGATATGATCATAATCCGCATCCGGATAAGTTTTCTCATACAGCTGAAACAGTTCCTTCTCCAGCAGGCTCTGAAGACGGCTGTCGAGAATCCCCAGATCAACCGGACGGCCTGAGTGCAGGAAAATATACCACCGCAGCATTTTGTTAATCAGGTCCCGTACAGCAACGTTCAGGTAGAACATTGCTGCCGGAAGCTCTTTTCTCAGTATATATTCCGCAAATGTTTTCATTACCCACCAGAATTCATCACATGTTCCAAGAAATTCCGCTTCGGTCGGGGTTTCTGAAAACAATGTCTGCCTTTCTTCCAGACGTTCAATAGCCGGCAGCATGCCATCCTTGTCCAGGATTTTCTGATAGGTGTCACCGATCCAGACATTCTCGTGCGCATTCTCTCCGTTATACCTCTGCAGGAACGACTCCTTATCCATGGCATTGATGACAAGCGTGATGCCGTCGCAAAACACCATCAGATGCGCCTTTGTACCCGGAAACAGTTCCGGATAGTTCCGGTCGCCCCGATACAGCAGGATCCTGTCGCCAAAACAGGTGCCAAAAGCATCATTGCTGTCATACTCCTCCACATCGTCAACTACAAGGCAAAAGCTGTATGAATACAGGTATTTCCGAACGGGAAGCAGGTCTGTCCTGATAACCGCCCTGATATTATCATCTCTTTTGGCCAGGTCAAGAACCTGATCCAGTATTTCTCTCTCGCTTCTCATGAACCTTCAACCTGCTGATAATGTTATAAAATGCCGTTCATCTGAAAACGCCGGACGATTCGCTTCAGTGCTTTTTAGCCGAATTGCTCCTGCTTTTTTCGGGCAGCCACACTGCTTTTTTGAGGAGCTTTGAGAAAAGCCTGTCGGGGACCGGACACCGATATCATACCATAAATGAGCCGGGGAATCAATGACGGCAGAAGATCAGAGGTTTATTTTTCAGATGATCATCGTTGGATTTTTACTTCTATTTTGAAAAAGTATATGATAGACTATAGCTGAGGGAAAACACCCGGAATGACGATATTTATGAAATAAGGCGATAGAGGAAATATACCGATGAACAATAAATCTGCCAACCCCCGGACGCTGAAATCCTATATTCTGCGTCTGTGGCTGCTGGTTACGGGAATTCTTTTCATTCTGTTTTCTCTGTTTTCTTTTATTTTTATCGGAAGCACGAGGAAAGAGCTGCTGAACACGGGACAGGTCTTTGCGGATCACTATGCGGGAAACCTCAACAGCGACATACAGCAGATGTCGGATACCGTCGATGAAATGTATGTAAACAATATCTTTTACCACAGGCTGACCACCTATAAGCTCGACGATTTCGACTGGATTGATAATGCCTGGCACATTCTGTCGTCTCTCCAGGAAAAAAGTTCCGCGATGGATTACCTCGGGGGGCTGTTTTTCTATGACGCGGAAAAGGATTCGATGCGGAGCAGCTACAGCAGGGAAACCTCCGACAACGCCCTGAACGCCCGTCTGATCGAATGGCTCCGGGCACACATCGAAAGCAAGCGGGATACCGGGTATCTGGTGCAGGACGGCAATGTCTGGCTGATCAGTTTCCGGGGCACCCGCGGAAAATTCCTCGGCTATCTGATAAACCTTTCCGATTATATACAATCCGATGATCTGGAGGGGATTTTTTATCTTGACAGAGACGGTGAAACCGTATGTCAGCGCGGCAGTCTTTCGGTATCGCCGAAAGTGCTTACAGAAGCTGTCAGAAAAGGCGGGCAGCTCACACACGGAAACCTTCTTCTTACAGCCGCGGATATTCCTTCCGCAAAGCTTCACCTGATCATCGTGATGAAGTCGCAGCTTCTCAGGTCGTTGTTATCAAGGCCGGATTTTCTGGGGCTTGTGGGATTGCTTCCGATCCTTACGCTCCTTGCGCTGCTTGTTTTTTACAGATTCCATAAACGGGCCATCCTGATGCCGGCGGAGCATATCCTCCATAAAATCAATGAAATGAAAGCGGATCAGGAGGATGAGAAGCGGACTGTCTCGGAAGAACGGATCAAAGCGATCGCGGAGTACCGTGATATCAACGACCGCATTGATTCAATGCTTCAGGAAATGAGTGACCTTTCGGAAGCCCGCCACCGGGAAGAACTGAATGCGCGGTCCGCGCTTCTGCAGTATTATCAGCTCCAGATCGACCCGCATTTCTATCTGAACTGTCTGAACTCCATCAGCAGTCTTGTGCAGAACGAGACGCCGGAAATCGCGAACGACATGATCATGTCCCTAAGTGCTCATTTTCGATATGTGTTTCAGTCCCACCGGGCGCTGGTGCCGCTGTCGGAAGAGCTGCAGGAGCTTCGCAATTACTGCAGCATTTACAATATCAAGGGCGGTGTGCCGATCCTTCTTGTGATTGACGCGCCGGATGATGTCATGGATATCCGGATCCCGATCCTGACCATCCAGACCTTTGTGGAAAACTCCATCAAGCACGTGACCAAAAAAGGAAAGGTGCTGTCGGTCAGGGTTTCCGCTGGTCTTGACGACAGCCGGGAGAAGCTGGCGATCCGGAT
>CACYBV010000055.1 GCA_902772745.1 uncultured Eubacteriales bacterium | reverse complement strand
GGCCTTTGAGCCGATCCTCGTCGAAGGCAAGGCGATCAAGCTGCATCCTCTCGTATGTACGGCTTTCAACGCCGACTTTGACGGCGACCAGATGGCAGTACACCTTCCGCTTTCCGAGGAAGCACAGGCGGAGTGCAGATTCCTGCTGCTTTCCCCGAACAATCTCCTGAAGCCTTCGGACGGCGGACCTGTGGCCGTTCCTTACCAGGACATGGTTCTCGGCATCTATTACCTGACCCAGGAGCGCAAAGGCGCGAAGGGCGAGGGCGGATGCTACATCGACATCAGCGAAGCGATTCTGGCGCAGGAAAACGGTTATCTTGATCTGCATGCCCGCATCAAGGTGCGCGTGAAAAAACAGCTTAAGACCAAAACGGTTTCCGGAACGATCGAAACGACGCTCGGCCGCCTGATTTTCAACGAAATCATCCCGCAGGATCTCGGATTTGTCGACCGCTCGAAGAAGGCCAATCAGTTTGCGCCGGAAGTCGACTTCCTTGTGGACAAGAAGGAAGTCCGCCGCATCCTGGAGCGCGTTATTGACGTACACGGCGCAACCCGTACAGCAGAGGTGCTCGATGCGATCAAGGCGCTCGGCTACAAGTATTCCACCAAAGCCGCGATGACGGTTTCGATCGATGACATGATCATTCCGCCGGAGAAGGACGAACTGATCCAGAAAGCGCAGCAGAAGGTTTCGAGAATCACGAGAAACTACCGCAGAGGTCTCATCAGCGAGGATGAGCGTTACCGTGAAGTTATTTCCGCCTGGAAAGACGTTGATGATGAACTGACCGACAAGGTCATGGGCAACCTCGGCGAATACAACAACATTTACATGATGGCGCATTCCGGCGCCCGCGGATCGAAATCCCAGATCAAGCAGCTCGTCGGATGGCGCGGACTGATGGCGGATACCACCGGTCATACAATCGAACTTCCGATTACCTCCAACTTCCGTGAGGGCCTGAACGTACTGGAGTACTTCATGTCCGCACACGGATCCCGGAAAGGTATGTCGGATACGGCGCTTCGTACGGCGGACTCCGGTTACCTGACCAGGCGTCTTGTCGATGTTTCGCAGGATATCATCATCCGCGAAGACGACTGTGCGCAGGGCGGAGAGATTCCTTTCATGGAGGTTTCCGCACTGATGGACGGCGGCGAAGTCGTCGAATCTTTCCGCGAGCGTCTCGTAGGGCGCTTCGTTGCGGAGGACGTCGTGGATCCCAAGACCGGAGAAATGGTCATTGAAAAGAACAACATGATCACCCCGCGCCTTGCGGACCGGATCCTTTCGGTGCTTTCCGCACAGGGCAGGGATTCGCTGAAGATCCGCAACAACCTTGCATGCCGCTCTCATATGGGCGTCTGCGCGAAGTGCTACGGCGCGAACATGGCGACCGGCGAACCGGTTCAGGTCGGCGAAGCGGTCGGAATCATCGCAGCTCAGTCGATCGGCGAGCCCGGCACGCAGCTCACGATGAGAACCTTCCATACCGGCGGCGTTGCAGGCGGCGATATCACACAGGGTCTTCCCCGTGTCGAGGAACTTTTCGAAGCCCGTACCCCGAAGGGCATGGCGACGATCAGTGAGATTGATGGTGAAGTGACAGTTCGCGATACCAAGAAGAAGCGCGAAGTTGTCGTCACCAATAACGAGACCGGCGAGTCCAGAACCTACCTGATTACTTTCGGCTCGAATCTTGCGAAACACGGCACGCAGGAACTTCAGACCGGTGACATGATCCAGGCCGGTGACAAGATCACCGAGGGCTCGATCAACCCGCATGATATCCTGCGGATCAAGGGCCTCCGGGCGGTTCAGGACTATATGCTGCATGAAGTGCAGCGGCCCTACCGTCTGCAGGGCGTTGAGATCAACGACAAGCACATTGAAATCATTGTGCGCCAGATGCTGAAGAAGGTCCGTGTCGAAGAATGCGGCGATTCCGACGTGCTTCCGGGCGTGACGATGGATGTGCTGAACTTCAACGAGATGAATGAGAAGCTTGTCGCGGAAGGCAAAGAGCCCGCCATCGGCACGCAGATCATGCTCGGTATCACCAAAGCCTCTCTTGCTACCGAATCCTTCCTGTCGGCCGCTTCTTTCCAGGAGACGACGAAGGTCCTCACCGAAGCTGCAATAAACGGCAAGGTGGACCACCTGATCGGTCTCAAGGAGAACGTGCTGATCGGCAACCTGATCCCGGCCGGAACCGGCATGAAGTGCTACCGCGATATCCATCTGGACTCCGACGAGCGCTTCGAAGAGGAGATGGAAGAGAAGGCGATCCGTTACCGTCAGGCGATGGAAGAAGCCGCGCGCGCCAATGCCGAATCGAAAGCCCAGAAGGCGGCAATGCTTCGGGGAGCGGACTTTTCGGATATGGCCGGAGATGACACGGAAAATGCCGATTATCTGACGGATTACGATTCGGAATCTGATCCGGGCTATGAAGAATCTGATGCTGCGGCTGATTACGGCGAATTTTCCGCGGAAGAAGATCTTTCCGGAGAATACACCGGCGAGGATGATTCCGAAGGATACGAGAATGAAGACAACTAAAGAACTCCCTGCAGACACGATTTAAGCGTGCTGTGATCATCGGCACTGCGCCGGTGGCAGGGGAAAGCAGCCGCCGCAGGAGAGAGGATTCTTTTGCGGCGGTTTTGTGAACAGGAGCGAAATACAGGTATGAAAAGTTTTATGGGCAGGAATTTCCTGCTGATGAATGACATTGCAAAGGAATTATATCATGAAGTGGCGGCGGACCTCCCGATCATCGACTATCACTGCCACATCAGCGCGCAGGAAATCTGGGAAGACCGGAAATTCAAAAACATCACCGAAGTCTGGCTCGGCGGCGACCATTACAAATGGCGGATCATGCGTGCGAACGGCGTCGATGAAAAGTATATTACGGGGGATGCGGAGGATTATGAAAAATTCCGCAAGTTTGCAGAAACGCTGCCTCTCGCTGTCGGAAATCCCCTTTATCACTGGAGCCATCTTGAACTTCGGCGTTACTTCGGCTATGAAGGCGCACTGAATGCGGAAACTGCGGATACGGTCTGGGAACTCTGCAACGACCGGCTGAAAGACGAAATGATGTCCGCTCGAAACATTATCCGCCGTTCCAATGTGGAAGTGGTCTGCACGACGGACGATCCGGCGGATACGCTGGAATTCCATGATCTTCTGCAGAAAGACCGGACGGTGGACTTTCGGGTTCTTCCTGCGTGGCGTCCCGACAAGGCGATGAACATTGAGCTTCCCGGTTTTTCAGAGTACATCGAAAGACTCGGAAATGCAGCCCATGTGAACATCACCGACTGGAAAACGCTTCTGAAGGCGCTGGACAAACGGCTCAGCTTTTTTGCCTCTCTCGGGTGTTTTGTTTCCGACCACGGAATTGATTATGTGCCTTACGAGCCTGCGGATGAAAAAACCGTTGATCAGGTCTTCCAAAAAGCACTCAGCGGTGCTATACTGCAGGAAAAGGAAGTACGGATTTACAAGACGGCATTCCTTCTCGCGATGGGACGTGAGTACGCGAAACGCGGAATGGCAATGCAGCTGCATTTCGGTACAAAACGGAACAACAATACCGCAATGTTTGAAAAACTCGGACCTGATACGGGATATGATTCGATCGGGGCGGCGGTGCCATATGCGGAACTTGCGAATTTCCTGAATGATCTTGAAAAAACCGGTGAGCTTCCGAAGACAATTGTATATTCCCTGCATCCGGGAGATAATGCGGAGATCGAAACCATCCTCGGCTGTTTCCAGGGCGGAGAAATCGTCGGAAAGATGCAGCATGGCTCGGCCTGGTGGTTCAATGACCATAAGAACGGCATGCGCGCCCAGCTGGAATCCTATGCGGCGAGCGGTGTTCTGGGAACTTTCATCGGGATGCTGACGGACTCGAGAAGCTTCCTTTCCTACACAAGACACGAGTATTTCCGCCGGATTCTCTGCAATTATATCGGAGAACTTGTTGAAAACGGTGAATATCCTTATGATGAACGGATGCTGGAAAAGCTGGTGGAAGGAATCTGCTATTACAACGCAAAGAAGTACTTTGGCTTATAAGCCCGTATCAGACAGAACCTCGTCGGGATTCCTGCATTTCGATATGCGTTTTGTCCTGACGGGACGGCAGACATGAGCATGGCAGTATTATGATCGAAAATAAATCCTACAGGAGGACCAAAAACATGGATATGCAGGAACAAATCAGAAAAATCGGCATCGTTCCGGTCGTAGTGCTTGATGACGCGAAAGACGCGGAACCGCTGGCGGAAGCGCTGATAAAGGGCGGTCTTCCCTGTGCGGAAGTGACATTCCGGACAGCGGCAGCCGAGGAATCGATCCGCAGGATCACGGCGAAATATCCGGACATGCTGGTCGGTGCAGGAACCGTGCTCACGAAAGACCAGGTGGACCGTGCGGTGTCGGCTGGCGCGAAATTTATCGTCGCCCCCGGTCTGAACCCCGAAAACGTGCGCTACTGCATCGAAAAAGGCATCCCGGTATTCCCGGGCGTTTTGACCCCTTCCGAGATCGAGCAGGCTTTATCTCTCGGGCTCAAGGTCGTGAAATTCTTCCCGGCGGAACCTTCGGGCGGCCTCAAGATGATCCAGGCGATGGCAGCGGCTTATGTCGGCCTGAAGTTCATGCCTACAGGCGGAATCAACGCGAAGAATGTCGGCGAGTACCTTGCGGACGAAAAGCATATCCTGGCCTGCGGCGGAAGCTGGATGGTGAAAAAGGACCTGATTGCGGCCGGCGAATTCGACAGGATCGAAGAGATGACCCGGGAAGCGGCGGCGCTTGTGAAGGAATTCAGAGGATAAGGAGACGGAAAGAATGGCACTGGAACTGAACTTACGGAAAGACGCGATGTGGGACGCGGTTTCTTTGGGAGAGATCATGCTCAGGCTCGATCCGGGCGACGAAAGGATCCGTGTCGCACGGAACTTCCGTGTCTGGGAAGGCGGCGGCGAATATAACGTCGTCCGGGGTCTCAGGAAATGCTTCGGCATGAAGACTACGGTCCTGACCGCTTTTGCGGACAACGAAGTCGGACGGCTTCTTGAGGACTTCATCTGCCAGGGCGGCGTGGATGTATCGCATATTTACTGGAAAAAGACCGACGGCATCGGCCGGATCTGCCGGAACGGCC
>CACYBV010000054.1 GCA_902772745.1 uncultured Eubacteriales bacterium | reverse complement strand
TATGCATCCTCACGATTTTCCTGTGGATCTTTGCCCTCAAGCAGTTGGGCTTGATCTGATTCCGGTGATTCCCGCAGCCGTTAAGAGACTGCTCCTTTTCTGTACTCTCCCGGCGTACAGCCGTAATACTCCCTGAACTTGGAAGCAAAATGACTGGGCGAGGAGAAACAGAAATACTCCGCAATTGCCGCAATGTCATAATCGGAATTCCGGAGCATGTTCGCCGCGCCTTCCAGTTTGATTTTCAGGATGACATGCTTCGCCGAATCTCCTTCAAACTGCCTGAAAAGTGCTGAAAGATAGGAGCCGGAAATACCGACTGCTTTCGCGACACCAGCGACCGTCAGCGCTTTATTGCGGTGATTTCGAATATAGGCTTTCGCGCGTTCGATGTGCAGCGAGTCCACATGATCCGAACGGACTGTCCGGATCTCTTCCATATAGGTGTTGATGATTTCGTTGCAGAGATAGTACAGTCCTTTCGTTGTCTTTTCCGTGCCGATCCGCTGCAGGAAGCGATCGGAAAGCCGGTAGGAGAGCCGCTCGCTCATACCTGCGCGGATTGCGGTTCTGGAAACCAGCGTCACGAGAACCACCGCCATATACTCCATCTGCTTTTTGGAGTTCGCAGACATTTTCCCAATCCTGTCCACGGAAAAGTTCCCGGTCACCCGGGCAAGCTCTGACCGGTCACCGGACAGGATCGCCCGCTCAAAGGCCTGTTCAAAGGCATAGGGTGCGTGCTGTTCCGATTCCCAGTCATTGATCAAGTCAGATGCCCGCGGTTTCTTAGTAAGCTGCACTTCGTCCTTCCATACAAAGGAGTCCATTTCTCCCGGATCATACATCAGGTCGCAGTCTGACAGCATCTCATGCGCAATGCACAGACAGTCCAGACACTGAAAAGCGGAAAGCATCGGGAGTGCCGTCATCAGCGGAATCTTCAGGCCGTGCCGCTTTCCGTATTCATGCAGCGCCTGACTGTCGTTATAGCCGATGACAAAAGGACCGAGAATGAGCCGGTAAGAAGGCTGCTCCCGCCAGGAAAGCAGGTACAGGACGGGGTATTCTTTCTCATACAGAAAGGTCCGGATCTCTGCACCGTCTGAGGACTTCAGCGTAATTCTGCTGAATTCCCCGCTGTCACAGTTCTCTGAAGACATAAGCCGTCTCCTGTTCTCGTCTTCCAGGAAAATATTCTCCTCCGTACAACTGAAAACAGATTCTTCCCCGTCCTGTACAATCGTCGTAAGGCACGGGAAGCTGTTGAAAATGTCACGAAACAGTTTCTTCCGCATTCAGATTCCTCCTCATCAAGACACCCATCTGCCTCCAGGCCTAAAATACCGCGTAAAAATTCTCACTCTTTCTGTTATTTTTCGACAGCTGTCATAAAATTTTGACAGAATCATTCTATCATATCACTTATAATATTTCCAGTGTTAATCTGAGGAGATTTCGGCAGAGAAGATTACCTGCATGTGACGGATTGTGCCGCTCTCCGTAAAAAAAAGGGGGGTTCAAATGGCAAGAAGAAACAAACTGAAGAATCCGGAAAGAGTCGGACTCAAGGAAATTTTCGGTGTCACCGCGCTTTCCACCAACAACGGCGTCGCGGCGATCTTCATGTCGACAATGTTCATGACTTTCATGACGGACTATGCGGGACTCGGCGCCTGGGGCGCTACGCTTGCAACTGTTCTGCTTTTAGTGGCGCGTATCATCGACGCGGTCGATGACCCGATCCAGGGCTTCATCATGGACCGCGGAAAAGTAGGAAAGCACGGCAAATACAAACCGTTCTTCCTGCTTTCCATTATTATGACCACCGTCGGCGTTATCATGCTGTACATTCTGCCGAACGCCGTCACCAAGATCCCGGCAATCGTCACAATATGGGTCATTGTCTTCTATTTCGTGTATGACATCGGTACGTCCTTCTACAACCAGAACCTCTTGTTCCGCACGATGACAAATGATGTCAGCGAGCGTTCGAAGCTCCTTCTCGGGCCGCGTGTCTGGGTCATGATCCTCGGCATGGCGGGTTCCGCATTTACCGCGATCGCCGTCACCCTGCAGGCAGCAACCGGCAGCTTCAAAACAGCTTATATGATTCTCGCCGGCGCTGCAATGGTCATTAGCTTCGGCCTCTCCATCCTCGGCTGGTTCCTTGTCAAGGAACGTCATGTTGTCGAGCAGGACGAGAATGACAAAGTAAAGATTTCTGATTTCTTCAAACTGATTAAAACAAATAAGCCGATGATGCTTAACTTCTTCAAGTGTATTTTCACCGGCTTTATCTGGACCTTCCTTTTCGCAGCACCCGTTTACTATGTCAAATGGGCTTACTGTGCGGACCTTACGACAGGGGCTTTGAATGCTGAAAGACTCGGCACGCTGTCCCTGATCGTTTCAATGATGATGCTGCTGCCGCTGCTTTTTGGCACAGTCGTCGCCACTCCGATCCTGAAGGCTTTCAAGGGGAACTTCCTCAAGATGCACATTTTCGACCTGATCCTCCAGGGCGGCGGCGGACTCCTGATGTTCGTAATGCAGATCACCGGCCTTCTCCAGAAGAGTCCCGCTCCCTTCTTCATCGCGATGTTCCTGATGGCCTTTGCGATCGGCATCGATTTTGTCCCCGGCTCCAACATCAGTATGGAGATCATGGACTATACCATATACAAAACCGGCAAAGACCGTTCGGCCCTTACCGGCGTACTCGAAAAATTCCTTGAAAAAGCCCAGAGCGCGGTTTCCGCGGCGCTGGTCGGCGGCATCCTGATCGCGATAGGCTACAACGTCGACTCCGTCACCGGCGACTACGTCGG
>CACYBV010000053.1 GCA_902772745.1 uncultured Eubacteriales bacterium | reverse complement strand
GGAGGAGAGATCTTCCAGCAGGACATCCTCCTTTGTAAACAACGAGCGGTACACCGAGGTCAGCATGGGGTGATCTGTCCGGGCGGGACCGAGGAATGCTTTTTACATGATAAACGCCGCAGCGGCCGAAAATCCGGTCCCTGCGGCGTTTCCCGCGGTCCGCAAAAAGGAAAAGCGACATACACCTGCATCGTACAATCCCGGAATGCGGCTTTAGTCCGCTTCCGGTGCTTTTCCTGTTTTACGATTCCCGGGCCTTTGGTCCGTTAAACAGCAGACAGAGCATCGTCAGATCGTCGAACTGCTCCGCATCCTGTACAAATTCGTCTACCGCCTTCCGGACGTTCTGCAGGATGAGCTGCGGGGATTCTTCAGGTGCGAGATTCAGTGCATCAAGCATCCTTTCCGTTCCGAAAAGCTCGTTCTTCGCATTTGTCGCTTCGGGCACACCGTCCGTGTAGACAAAGAGACGGGATCCGGGCGTGAGCGTAAACTCGTATTCCCGGTATTTCATGCCTTCCATGGCGCCGATTACGAGGCCGTGCCTGTCTTTCATCAGTTCGAAGCGCCCGTCTTCGTGCTGGACAACCGGATATTCATGTCCCGCGTTTGCCGCCCGGATCTGTCCCGTTACGGTGTCGAGGATCCCAAGCCATACGGTAACAAACATTTCTTCCCGGTTATTCTCACAGATCTGGTTATTGACCATCTCGAGCACATCGGCGGGACTGCGGCCGGCCATCGCGCAGTTCTGTACGAGGATTTTGGAACCCATCATAAAAAGCGCCGCGGGGATGCCTTTTCCGGAAACATCTGCGATGACCAGGCCGAGATGCCGATCGTCGATCAGGAAGAAGTCGTAGAAATCTCCGCCGACTTCCTTCGCCGGATCCATTGACGCAAAAACGTCGAATTCCGGACGTTCGGGGAAGGCCGGGAAAATGTTCGGAAGCATATCGGCCTGAATTCGGGTTGCGAGCGAGAGCTCGGTGCTGATGCGTTCCTTTTCCGCCGTAATCTCGGTGATCTGCCCGATATAGTTTTGGGTTCGTTTGGAGAGGTTCGCGAAAGATTCGGCCAGGATTTCAATCTCGTCACCGGTGCGGTAGCTCTTTTCCATTTCGAAGCGCTGGTCGTTTCCGCTGAGGGACTGGATGCGCCTGGTCATGCTTTCGAGCGGTCTGACCGTCCTTTTTGCCATAAGAAGCGCGGCGGTGACCGCCAGAATGAGAATCACAGCCGTCAGGATGATCATCATAAGAGCGGAACGCTTTGCCCCCTGCCGGAAAGTTCCGAGAGCATCCTCATTGATTTTTTCGTACTGTGAAAGCAGGTTTTTCGCCGGCTGGTCGGTGAGTTCTTTATCCACAACCGAAATGACGGCCCAGTTCAGCGACTCCATCGGGGCGCCGCACAGGTAATATTCCTTTCCGTCGATGCTGACGAGATGCAGATCGGTTCGCCCGGTGAGTGCTTCGCTGACAAAGGCGGAAAGCTCCGGATTTCCGATATTCTGCAGATCCTGCGCCTCTTTGGTCAGTTCCGTTTTGAAAGTGCCTTCCTCGGCGGGAGAGAACAGGACATGTCCGTTTCCGTCGACGATGCACAGAAATCCGCTTTCGGTAGCGGTCGAGCTGATATAATCGCTGATTGAGGTCAGGAAAATATCCGCGCCGACAACGGCCTCAAGTTCTCCGTCACGGTATACCGGCGCAGCGCATACGAGCCCCGGAATATCAGTAAAGGTATCGCGCTCTACGCCGGTGAAGATCAGTGATCCTGCTTCTTTTGCCTGCAGATACCAGGGACGGCGGGTGGTCTCGAAGACCGTAATGACGTCTCCGTTTTCGTCCACATAGGATCCCGAGCGGTCGTCCACAAAAAGGATGCATCCGTCTGCGGTCGCGATAAAGCAGGAACTCAGCTTGTCGGAGTTTTCGAACATCGAGAGCATCATTTCGGTCATGTTGGCGGCGAGACCCAGAGATTCCGATTTTTCCGGGTCGACGCCCGCCTCATGCTGGACCGCGGCGGAGGGGGTTCCGTCTTTTTTGGGATCCGGCAGAGACCAGGGATGCGCGGGGAAGAGCTCCGGGTGTTCGTAAAGCCCTTCGGCAACAGTCTGAAGCACCAGGACATCTGTTTTGACATCCATAAACAGGTCGTTGGCGATATAGGCCTGCAGCGCCACGGTTTTTGTCATGGAAGCGTCGAGGACAGCTTTCATGGTGTCCTCGGAGATTTTCGTCATGGATGCCTGCTGTTCCTCATTTGCTTCCCGGACAATACGCGACAGATTCCGCTGCTGGTAAACGGAAACGGCAGCATAGACGCCGATCAGAAGAAGAATGAATATCAGCACCAGATTGAAAATCTTCTGCTGCAGTCCGCCGATTTTGAATCCCCGTATGACTTTCATGAATATCCCCGTCCGGATGTCCCGGTTCTCAATTGAATTCTGATAATCTTATTTTCAGTCAAAGAGCGCTGCCGCTTCCTGCAGGGTCTCGATGATTGAAATGTGCTGCGGGCAGTGCTCCTGACACTGACCGCACTGGATGCAGTCTCCGGCCTTGCCGCCGTCTTTTACCGCACGCTCGTAGCGGCTCTTCGCGCTTTCTTTGTTAGCGTAAACTTTCAGGAAGTTCATTGCCGCGAAGACGCCGGGGATGTTGATCTGCATTGGGCAGCCGTCCACACAGTATTTGCAGGCGGTACAGGGGATCGTCGGAACTGCGTTGATCAGATCGACGGCCTTTTTAATGGTTTCCTGCTCGAGATCCGAGAGCGGCTCGAAGTTCTCCATATAGCTTGTGTTGTCGTTCATCTGCTCTTCGTTGGACATGCCGGAAAGTACGGTAATGATGCCCGGAAGGCTTGCGACAAAGCGGATAGCCCAGCTGGCGATGGATTTATCCGGCTGAACGGACTTGAACAGATCCTGTACTTCCGGCGTCATGGTCGTTAAGGAACCGCCCTTCACAGGCTCCATTACAACGATCGGCTTGTTGTATTTTCTCGCGACTTCATAGCACTTCCTTGACTGCACGCCTTCATCGTCCCAGTCCTTATAGTTAATCTGGAGCTGTACGAATTCCGCTTCCGGATGGTTTTTCAGGATTTCCTCCAAAGCTTCTGCAGAATCATGGAAGGAGAAGCCGATATGCTTCGCCTTACCGAGGTTTTTCCATTCCTGCATGAATTTCCAGGCGCCGATCTCCTCCGCCTTCTTCGCGGAATCCGCGTTCAAAGCATGCAGCAGATAAAAATCAAAGTATTCGAGGCCTGCGCGGTCCAGGGATTCCTGGGCAAGCGGGGCGAGATCTTCGTATTTCGACGCGTTCCATAAAGGAAGCTTGGACGCGCAGACAAAGGAATCCCTGGGGTAGCGCTCGACGACGCACTGACGGAGTGCGTCTTCCGACTTTCCGCCGTCATATACATAAGCCGTGTCAAAATAGGTAAAGCCCTTTGCCATGAAGGTGTCAGCCATTTTTTTGGTCTGTTCGATGTCTTCGTCGCTGCCGATTTTCGGAAGCCGCATCAGCCCGAAACCGAGTTTTTTGATG
>CACYBV010000052.1 GCA_902772745.1 uncultured Eubacteriales bacterium | reverse complement strand
GATTTGAACAGGCTGGGATGAACCCGGAGTTTTGTTTTGAAGAACACGCATTCCGGCACCTGTACGGAAAAGACGCGGATTTCGGGTATCAGTTTGTGCCGTTTTCAAAGGAGATGACAGAGGAACTTGCCCTTGCAAAAAAACTCCGGACCTCCGAACAGACTTATGTGCTGCATGAGCCGGACCAGGAGTACAATATCTACTTTTCAATGGGGGCGAAGCCGTATTTTATCATGAAGGACGGCGCCGTCTTTGGATCGCTGATGTCCTTTGACAAGGGGAAGACCGTCGGGGACCTCAGAATCCTGAAGCCGTCCGAAACCGGGAAGGTGCTGAATGATTACCGGAAAACCTTCGCTGTCGAGGAACTCTGTGTGAACCGGGCTGCACCGGACCAGGAGGAGATGCTCGCGGTGCTTTCGGGGATCGCGGGCGACAGTGCGCTTAAAAGCTGTGAAATGATCCGTGTCCTCTGTTATGAGCGGACGGTCCGGGCATTCCTTCGGATGAAATGCGAGATTAATGCGGTGCCGGACTGTGAAATCAGTGCGGAATTCGACAGCGGCGAGCGGCTGCGGATTGGCGTGCAGGACGGAGAAGCCTTTGTGGAAAAGCTTCCGGAAGGCGCGCCTGCGGATATCCGTTTCACGGATCCATGCGCGGCCGTGAATTATTTCTTCAGCCATATGCGTTTTGTCACGGACTTCGGATACGGGGAACTTCCGCAGGCGCCATTCCTGCCGCTCCCGTATTATCAGCCGGCGTGCGACGAGATCTGAAAACAGTGAAGAAAAGTGAAACAGGAATTCATGCCTGCAGGTATTTTTGTCCCTCTTTGACAAACGTCCGTTGTGAGGTGAGACCTTGATTCAGTTTTTATCCGAGGCGGCGCAGGTCCGCCCCACCAGGAGCCAGCTTCAGTGGTACGAGATGGGTGCCTACGCTTTTGTGCATTTCGGCGTCAATACATTTACCAACCGGGAATGGGGCGACGGAACCGAACCGGAATCAATCTTCAATCCGGAAAAACTGGACTGCGGCCAGTGGGTTTCCGCCATTAAGTCCGCAGGACTGACGGGCATGGTCCTGACCGCAAAGCACCACGACGGTTTCTGCCTCTGGCCATCGAAATATACGGAGCACAGCGTCAAAAACAGTCCCCTGAAGCGCGATGTCGTAAGGGAAGCCGCGGAAGCCTGCAGAAAAGGCGGGATCCGTTTCGGCGTTTACCTTTCTCCCTGGGACCGGAACAGCCCGCTTTATGGGACGCCCGAATACAATGATTATTTCTGCAGCCAGCTGACGGAGCTTCTCACGGAGTACGGCGACATTTTCCTCGTATGGTTCGACAATGCCTGCGGCGAGGGCCCGAACGGAAAGAAGCAGGTTTACGATTTCCCGCGCTATATCCGCCTGATCCGCTCCCTGCAGCCGGATGCGCTGATTTTCAACGATTTTGGGCCGGACCTTCGCTGGTGCGGCAATGAAGCCGGCGCTGCGAGGCACAGCGAATGGGCAGTGGTCCCGTCGGAGCTGGCGGTTTATGCGGAGCCCCGGACAGGTCCCGGGCCGCTGTCAGACTGCGGCAGCCTCTCATACATTTACAGCACGGACCAGGATATCGGTACGCTTCCGAATATCCTCTTCAGTAAAGGTCTCGTATTTGCGCCGGCTGAATTTGATATGTCGATCCGGCCCGGCTGGTTCTGGCATCCTGAGGAGGAGCCGCACAGCCTTCAGCGGCTTTACCGGACCTGGATCACGACCTGCGGCGCGAATGCCGGCCTGAACCTGAACATCCCTCCGACCAAAGACGGCCTGATCGATGAACGGGATGTGAAACGGCTGCGGGAATTCGGAGAGCTGATCCAAAAGGAATTCGGCACGCCGCTTCTTTCGGCGGAGGGAGAAGCCGCACGGGACCGGAGCGAAGAGACGAGAAAACTTCTCCTCGGGTACCAGAGAAAAGCGGGCCTGATGGATCTGGATCCTTCGGATTCGGATTTTCAGCCGGTTTACAGGATGGACCTTCCGAAAACAGTGCCCGGCCATGCGCTCCGGCACATTGTGCTCGAGGAAGACATCCGGGAAGGACAGCGGGTCGAGAGCTTCCAGATCATCGCGGTCTTCGAAAACGGGACTTCGTATCCGGTAAGCCACGGAACCTGCATCGGAAACCGGAAGATCCTTCAGATGCGGGATCCTTTCGCGGACCAGAACCCCTTAACCGACGACAGGGAAGGGTACGGAATCCGTTCGCTCCTGATCGCCGTTACCTCCGCGAGAGGACCGGTCCGGATGCGGAAAATCAGCGTGTTTTGCTGAAATGCGCAGCTTTTTGAATGAGGTACCATCCATGCGGTTTCACTTCATGAACAGCGGGCTTCCGGTGGACGCGCAGTTCCCGGACGAGGATATAAAGAATATTTATGAGCCGCTTCTTC
>CACYBV010000051.1 GCA_902772745.1 uncultured Eubacteriales bacterium | reverse complement strand
TCGTGTCGAAGGTTGCGGGCTTCGTGTAGGTCGCGATGAAATAGTCATCGAGAGACAGCGTAACCGCAAGCGAGAAGCCGGAAATCATCCCCGGGAAAATCTGCGGGAGCACAACCTTCCGGAGTGCGGCTGCAGGAGTCGCCCCGAGATCCAGCGCGGCCTCATACAGAGAAGAGTCCATCTGCACGAGTTTCGGCATCACGGAAAGGTACACAAAAGGAGCAGACAGCGTCACATGTCCGAAAAGAAGCGGGATGTAAGTGTCCTTGCTGACCCCGAGAACCACCACAAGAAGGATGCACAGGGAGAAGCCTGTCACTACATCGGCGTTGATGACCGGGATCTGGTTCACGGTCGAAACCGCCGATGAAAAGCGCTTTTTCGAATAGAAAGAGCCGATCGCGCCGAGGGTTCCGAAAACCGTTGCGAGAAGCGACGAAGCGAGCGCGAGAAGGATCGTTCCGACGATCATGTTCCGAAGGTCTTCCGTAGTAAACAGCGTTTCGTAGTTTTTCAGCGTAAATCCCCTGATTGCGCCGATCTGGGTCGCGCCCGTAAAGCTGTACAGCGACAGGATCAGGATCGGAGCATAAAGAAACAGAAGCACAAGAAGCGGTATCAGTCCGCGGAAAATCTTTTTCATCACAGAAGCGCACCTCCTGTTCTGGCATTCTCATTCTCCGTCCCGGACGTCAAAAGCGTGAAGACGCAGATGATTCCGAGAAGAATGAGCGCGATCATCGATCCGCCGTGCCAGTTGTAGGCGGAGAAATACGAGCCGATGAGGGAGCCCATGATGTAGGTGCTGTTGTACAGCATGTCCAGGACGACATAGTTCGTCATCGCCGGCAGGAAAACCATCGAAACGCCGCTTATGATGCCCGGCTTCGACAGGGGGAGCGTCACCCGGAAGAAAGCGCCGCGTTCGCTGGCTCCAAGGTCCCGCGCCGCTTCAAGAAGCGAGCGGTCCAGCTTCACGATCGTATTATAGATCGGAAGAATCATAAACGGAAGGAAATCATAACTCATGCCGATCACGGAATTCAGGAAGGGATAGTACGCAAGATTCCCCTCGATAAGCGTCAGGATTTCCTTCAGCGCCGTCATCCTCAGGGAGAAATTAATCCACATCGGCAGAACGAAGACCATGACGATCACGCCCTTCTGCCTGAGTTTGCTTGTCGCAAGAATATACGCCACCGGATATGCAACTGCGAGGCAGACGGCTGTCGTTACAACCGCAATCGCAAAGCTGTAAAAAAGCGTCCCGAGCGTGTTCGGATCCGTAAAGAAACCGGTCAGATTCTCAAAGGTGAACTTCCCCTGGCCGTTCGTAAAAGCATAATACAGCAGGACGACAAGCGGCGCCACGACGAACAGCAGGAGGAATAAGATATAGGGAATCCCCAGTGTTTTTCTGGAAAACTTCATGCTGCCTCCTTACTTTCTCACCGTAAAGCGCATCCGGTCCATGGGCATAATCAGGCCGACCCGGTCGTCCATGTTCCAGAGATATTCGTCGTCCACGATAAAGTCCTGTCCGAGATCCGTATTCAGGACGTAGCTGTAATGGTCGCCCTTGTAGATCAGGTTCGAAATCGTGCCCTCGATCAGCACCTCGGGATCATCGACATCATCCGTCATCCGGATGTCCTGCGGCTCGATCGCGCAGTCGATGTGGATCTTTGCGGGGTCGATCAGCTCATTGTTCTCGTCAATCAGTTCTCCCTGGTCATTCCTGCGGCTGCCTTTGATGATCTGGGTCAGGCTGGTCTTAAGTTCCTTGCCATTGAACTCCAGCCGGTGGTTTCTGTTCATGTCGACCGGGAAGACATTCGTATGGTCCTCGGCGATCATGATGTGAATACCGTCCGGCTCCACCTTCATGCCGACTTCCTCTCCGGTTTTTGCGGAACGGGTGCTCTGGATCACCAGCTCATAGCGGCCGGACTCCACGGTGATTTCGTAATGGATGCCCTTGAAGATCACGGAGATGACTTTCCCGCGGATCTGGCCGTCTCCGGGCTTTACGATTTCGATATCTTCCGGACGCACGACCGCAGTGATCTGCGTGCCTTCCGGAACATCATCGACACATTCGAACTGACCGCCGGCAAAACGCGCCTTCATTTTTCCGGTCATGATGCCGTTGAAAATGTTGCTCTCGCCGATGAAGTCTGCGACAAAGGCATTGACGGGTTCGTTGTAAATGTCTTCCGGCGTCCCGATCTGCTGGATTTTGCCCTCGGACATGACGACGATCTTGTCGG
>CACYBV010000050.1 GCA_902772745.1 uncultured Eubacteriales bacterium | reverse complement strand
GCGTTTATGAACATTAACGTCGGCCCGGGAAAGCAGACCGTCCGGGATCTGATGTCGGAAGGAAAACAAAAGAACAAAGACGCGTCTGACCCGGTGCTTGATATGCTTGGATTTGCGCTCCAGATCAATACTAAGCCGGATGTTCCGCCGCTTTTTAATTACAGGACAGAAAACAACCAGAGCGATCTCAGCCCTGAAAATGTGCAGAAAAGACTGCAGTCGTACAGTGAAGAAGCGCTGGACAGCAGTGCCTATAATGAATATTGCACTGCCATGCAAAAGTTTTTCTCAGAATACGGCAGTGATCAGCACAGAAATGCCGCGCAGGCCGATCAGGAAGCGCAGGAAGTATATAACTGGATGGTGCTGTCCGGAATGATCCTGAATCCCAGACATTTAGAGAGCGGGAGTGCAGCGCTGGCGATAAACGGTGAACAGAAACTCTATCATGCAGAAATCGACGGCGGGAATGCGGTCAGGGATTTCTGCGGCGGTTTTGAGAATTTCAACCGGAAAAAATTCACGATCGGAGATCAGACGCTTACAGGGGAGCAGTGGATCAACAAATTCGCAGGAAAGCCGGTTGTAGGGGAAGTACGGGATGATCTGAATCCCAGCATCTTCCGGCAGATCGATCCGGACGCATTCAGAAGTGCGGATCAGGTGATTGAGAACGTGACGGATCCGCTGAAGACCGGGGAACGGGAACCCTCGCTTGATGATGTCTGTGCGGTTTTTGCCGCCCGGACCGCAGCGGATGCGGAACAGAACAATTTAAAGGGCTTGAAAAGAACGAGAATTTCGACAGAAAAAGTGGATTACCTTAAGGAATCATTTGCCAAAAACCGTATGGTCCGGAAGTATTTTGAAGAGAACAAAGAGGAGGCCATGCGCCTGGTGAAAGAAGGGCACGGAGGCGCGCTGGAGGAAAGCTTCAGGAAATTCCTGCTGAACCGGCCGGCGGGGGAACTCGACAACGATCCGGAACTTCGGCGCTACATGCCTACCTGCAAAGCCCGGATTGAAGCCCTGCAGCAGAAAGCCAAAGACAGCTGGGAACCCGTGGCGGAAATGGCGGAAATCATGGTTCTCAGGAACATGGCAAGAGCGTTCAGAGACCATAAGGAGAGCCTGGACAAACCGATCAGCTGCGACGAGGCCCGGTCTCTTTCGAGATCGACGGAGATTCTGAAGAAAAGGGAAGACTTTGAACGTCTGGCAGGAATGAACGTAAAGTATGTGAAGAAAGGCCATGGCGGACTGATGGTGGACAAAATGCGTGAGGCCGCGGAAAAGCAGGAAGACAAATGCGATGAGATTACTTCCGCGTATCTGTATCAGAACACCTATGGGGGCAGAGTCGACAGCATCAAGGTGAAAGCCGGAATGATGCTGGACCGCCTGACGTATGACGAATCGGCATTTGAATCCATGAAGAGTGATTACCGGGATTTGGCTCTGGAACTCGCCAGCCTCAGTGATACCGCGAAAAGTCCGTCAAACGCGCCTTTTAACGTGAAGGCCAATGTCGACTGGCAGACGGTAGACTACGTCGGCGGCGTTATGGGCAATATTGAGGAATTTACAAAAGATAGAACGAACAGGGTTACGCCGGAAGATATGAAAAAGGGCCTTCTCAAAATGATGCGGGTGAATAATAACCTTGATTTTACAATGGCAGATGCTTTCCATGTAGAAAAGAAAGCGGCCGCATCAAGGAATGAGGTGAATCTCGATATCAGCCTCGACCTGAGCAAGTTATAAACAGCAATTTCAACAGGAAAGGGCTCCCGCAGGAAGGAAAAGCGCGGGAGCCTTTTTATGACGGATTCTTCAGGAAAACGAAGAGACGCCGGATGTCATTACCGTCCGGCGCCTTTACTATTTACGGAACATGAGGCTGGCAGAGTAAAGCTGCCGACAGGGCTCTTTACTTCAGCATGCTGTCTTCCCAGCTGTCGTAAGGTTTGAGACCCATGAGGCCGACAACGGTCGGCGCAACATTCGCGAGGCCGAAATTGCCTTCCTTCATCTCGTGGCGTTCATCCTTGTCGTAGATGATGAAGGGGACCGGGTTGAGGCTGTGCGCGGTACGGACCTCGACTTTGCCCTTTTTGTTCTTCTCGAGCATCTGGTCGGAGTTGCCGTGATCGGCGGTGACGATCAGGATGCAGTCTTCCTCATCGACAACCTTTTTCACGCGCGCAAGCTGCAGGTCGACACTCTCCACCGCGATTTCCGTGGCGTCGAGATTTCCGGTGTGGCCGACCATATCGCCGTTCGGATAATTGCAGCGGATGAAGCCGTATTTGTGGCTCCGGATCGCTTCGATCACCTTGTCGGTGATTTCCGTGGCCTTCATCCAGGGGCACTCGTCGAAGGAACGGACATCCGAGGGGATTTCGCAGTAGTCTTCGAGCTCTTCGCTGACTTTTCCGGAGCGGTTGCCGTTCCAGAAGTAAGTCACATGGCCGTATTTCTGGGTCTCGGAGACCGCGTATTCCTTGATTCCGTTCGCGACAAGAAGCTCTGTCAGTGTGTTCTTGATCTGCGGCGGGTTTACGAGGTAGTAATGCGGGATCTTGAGGTCGCCGTCATATTCGAGCATGCCTGCGTATTTCACCTGCGGAATCGTGCCGCGGTCGAATTTGTCGAAGTTTTCGTCGCCGTCAAATGCCATCGAAATCTCTAAAGCGCGGTCACCGCGGAAGTTGTAGAGGATGACGCCGTCGCCGTCTGCCATCGCGCCGACAGGCTTGCCGTCTTCGGCGATAACGAAAGCGGGGAGATCCTGGTCGATCGCGCCGGTCTCCGCACGGAGCGTTTCGATCGCTTCAAGCGCCGATGCGAACTGGCGGCCTTCGCCGTGCACGTGCACGTTCCAGCCCAGCTCAACCATGCCCCAGTTTGCCTGGTAGCGGTCCATCGTGATATTCATACGGCCGCCGCCGGATGCGATGCGTCCGTCAAAGGTATCGTCGTTCAGCTCCGCGAGGACGTCTTCAAGTGCCTTGATGTATTCGGGAGCGCTGGTCGCCGGAACGTCGCGTCCGTCGAGAAGCGTATGGACACGGGCTTTTTTTACGCCCTCCGCTTTGGCTTCTCTGAGCATCGCGAAGAGGTGGCTGATATTGGAGTGTACGTTTCCGTCCGAAAGGAGGCCGATGAAATGCAGTGCCGTGCCCTTTTCGACGACGGAGCCCACGAGATCCTTCCAGGTCTCGCTCTGATAGATGGAGCCGGATTCGATGGACTCGTTGACGAGCTTCGCACCCTGCGAATATACCTGGCCGCAGCCTAAAGCATTGTGGCCGACTTCGCTGTTGCCCATGTCGTCGTCTGTCGGAAGGCCGACAGCGCCGCCGTGCGCTTTGATTTTCTGCCACGGGCAGTTTTCCTTGAACCAGTCGAGGGTGGGGGTATTGGCCCGGAGCACGCAGTTTCCGAGCGTTTCGGGCGTCTCGCCAACGCCGTCCATGACGATCAGTACGATCGGTTTGCTCATTTTGTTTTCCTCCATAATCATAGATATGCTGACAGCTGTCCGCACTGCATCCCCCAGATAACGAAGCGGGCAGTCCGGACAGCGCAGGTACAGAATAGTTCTATTTATTTTATCATATCGTTTTTGCCTGTGTCAAGGGAAAATGGACTTGCAAAAACCACCGAAACGTGATACCCTGTAGATACTCACGGACTGTTTGCCAAATGCGCTTCCTATAAGAACCTGCTTCCTGTCTGCTGCATTGCAATCCCTGCATTTATACCGCACAATCAGGCCATGTCCGTGTCCTGACTGATGATTTCGGAGGAGTTCATGCGGTTTTCCAGAAAATATTATTTTGTCATATCAAGCGGGGCACTGATCATTCTTCTGACCTTGTTTATTACCATGTTCATATCTCCGGGGACCGATCCGAACCGAAGTTCCGAAGAAGACAGCATGGAAGTGGTGCTTCAGAGCGAATCGGAGCCGGAAACGTCCTCCATAAGGGAAACGAAGGAAACGACAAAGGCCGCGGAAACGGTCACGGAAACGGAAGCCCCGACACAGACAGCAGCGCCGTCCACCCTGTCCGATCGAGACGCGGAAGACCTGCTGAAGGATTACTCGGAGATTGAGACCGTAGAGGATACAGCGGAAACGGAGACGACGCTTTCCGACGAGGAAAATGCGGCATCGGCGTCCGAAGCGGCGGAAGCAGCGCCGGATTCACTGGCGAACAATCCGATCATCACTTATTCCTACCCGACTTCGCGCATGCCCACAGGGAACAATACCATTTATCTGACCTTTACGCTTGCAACGGAACCGGGCTACACCGCCCAGCTGATGGATATCCTGGCATCCAGAGGGGTCCACGCGACTTTTTTTGTCACGGTGAATGAATATCTGTACAACCGCTTCATCTATGATACGCCGGGTCTGATGCGGCGGATGGCGGCGGAAGGGCATACGATCGGCTGTCACGGCTACAATCATGTGTATACCTACACGCTGTCGGATGACGCTTTTGTCAATGAGCTGCACCAGTCTGCGTCTGCGATTTCCTCGACGGTCGGCTACAGCTATCCCATGAACTACTACACGCCGCCTTTCGAGTACCTGTATCAGCGGGATGTGTACCTGGTGCAGCAGCAGGGCATGACCTATATCCAGCAGTCCTTCGCCTACGCGGACCTGACGCCCGGACTTTCTCCGGCGCAGGCGCTGCAGGCGCTCTGTTCGGGACTTGCGGACGGTTCCATTTACCTCCTGCATGCGAATGCTGCAAATGTCGGCGCGATCGCTGCATTTATCGATTATGCCAAGGAGCAGGGCTTCCAGTTTGTGGCACTCGGGGAAGCGCCGAGGCCGCTGGAAGAGATTACGGACGGGGAGTCGGAGGATTCATCGGAAGAGGAGTCCGAGGAGGAGTCGGAGGAAACATCAGAAGAGGAGCCTGACACGGAAGACGGGACTTCGGAGGAGACAGAGGACACAACGGAGACAGAAACCGAAACCGAGACAGAGAGCGAGACCGAAACTGAAACCAAGACAGAGAGCGAGACGGAAACAGAAACCGAGACAGAGACGGAAAGCGAGACGGAAACAGAAACCGAGACAGAGACGGAAACCGAAACTGAAACCGAAACTGATACCGAGGCGACTACCGAAGAGACAACCGAGGACACAACGGAGGCAACAACCGAAGCAACAACTGAGGCGACAACTGAGGCCACAACGGAAGCGACAACCGAGGCGACAACCGAAGCCTCAACCGAAACGACAACCGAGACTGAGCCTGAAACGACGACAGCCGAAGCGGATCCGAAAAGCGCTTCGGAATAAGAAAAGGGTCCGGACGATTCCGAACCCGACAGCAGTTATCAACAGGATGGAGCACCTCCGAACCGAACGCTTGGTGCCCCGCGCAGCCCTCCCGAATCGGGAGGGCTGCAGTGTTTTCTGCAGCTCAGAAAAATGGATTTCTCCAAACAGTGGTCTTCGAACCTTGAACCTTAATTCAACAAGAAATAAGAAAATAAGCACGAACCAAAACGATAAACATTTCGCTTATAACACAAGGATCTTTTAAAAAGGGCTCTGAAACTGCACGGAAAAGGGATCAACGCTTGCCGTTTCCAGAGAAGCGT
>CACYBV010000049.1 GCA_902772745.1 uncultured Eubacteriales bacterium | reverse complement strand
GAGGAAGAGACTACCGAGGAAGAGACTACCGAGGAAGAGGACCCGCTTACAGAGCTGGAACGTCAGATGGTCGGTTTCTGGCTGGGTGACCTGAGATCTGAAATCACCCTGCGCGAAGACTTCAGCTGCTTCTATCAGGAACCCTATAATGAAAACAATGAAAGGGTCAGAAACGGCGTGGATTGCGAATGGTACATTACCGGAAACAGGCTCGTGATCACCGGGGCGGCAGATTATGACATTTATGCGGAACTGGATCCGAATTCCGACAATACCGAGATCCGGGTCCTCTCCGATGCGACGGAGTGGAATACGGAAGTTTTCACTAAGAAGCAGTAAGGAAAGAATTTTATGGAACAGTATACAGTCAGCGGAATGAGCTGCGCGGCCTGCCAGGCACGCGTGGAAAAGGCGGTATCCGCCGTACCGGGCGTCACTTCCTGCTCGGTTTCTCTTCTGACGAATTCAATGGGCGTCGAAGGCTCTGCGTCCCCCGCCGCGATTATCCGTGCGGTGGAGGATGCGGGTTACGGCGCCGCAAAAAAAGGCGCTTCTTCGGAGCTTTCCGGAAGTGCAAAGCTTGCAGCCGAAGAAGAGGCGCTCCGGGACCGGGAAACACCGGTTCTCCGGAAGCGCCTTATTCTGTCTCTCGGATTCCTCATCATCCTGATGTACATTTCGATGGGGCACAACATGTGGAACTGGCCCCTTCCGGCGTATTTCACGCACAATCACATCGCGCTCGGGCTTACACAGATGCTCCTTGCGCTTGTTGTGATGATCATCAACCAGAAATTCTTCACAAGCGGCGCAAAATCGCTTTTTCACGGGGCGCCCAACATGGACACCCTGGTCGCGCTCGGCTCCTCCGTTTCGTTCGGATGGAGCCTCTATGTGCTGTATAAACTCTGCGGCATGCAGATGTCCGGCGCGGATACCATGGAAATGATGGAGGTCTATCACCGGGAACTGTATTTTGAATCGGCGGCGATGATTCCGGCGCTGATTACTGTCGGGAAAATGCTGGAAGCGATGTCGAAGGGCCGCACCACAAACGCTCTCCGCGGGCTGATGAAGCTCGCGCCGAAAACCGCCGTACTCATCCGGGATGGCGAGGAAAAGACCGTCGGGATCGATGAAGTCTCGGTCGGGGATATCTTCGCGGTCCGGCCAGGCGAGTCGATTCCGGTGGACGGCGTCGTGATCGAAGGGCTGAGCGCGGTCAACGAATCCGCCCTGACCGGCGAATCCATTCCCGTCGACAAGGAAGAAGGCAGCACGGTCAGCGCCGCGACGATCAATACATCAGGGTATCTTCGCTGCCGGGCGACAAGGGTCGGTGAGGATACGACACTATCGAAAATCATTCAGATGGTGTCGGACGCTGCGGCGACAAAAGCGCCGATCGCGAGGATCGCGGACAAGGTCTCGGGCATCTTTGTGCCGGCGGTCATAGGGATCGCGTTTCTTGTGCTGATCGGATGGCTTGTCTTCGGACAGAGGGACCTCGCCTTTTCTTTGGAACGGGCGATTTCGGTCCTTGTGATTTCCTGTCCCTGCGCGCTCGGGCTTGCGACACCGGTTGCGATCATGGTCGGAAACGGCCTCGGCGCGAAGAAGGGAATCCTTTACAAAACAAGCGAATCTCTGGAGCAGCTCGGGAAGATGCAGATTGTCGTCCTGGACAAAACCGGTACGGTTACGGAAGGCACGCCGAAACTCACGGACCTTGTGCCCGCAGAAGGCGTGACGGAAGAGGAATTCCTGCTCCTCTCGGCGTCTCTTGAACAGAAATCCGAGCATCCGCTCGCAAAGGCGGTAACTGAGGAAGCGGCGAAGAGAAATCTTTCTCTGCTTCCGAGCACGGACTTTTCGGCGGCGGTCGGAAACGGGCTTTCGGCTTCGGTCGGGGGACAGAAGCTGCACGGCGGAAACCAGAAATTTATCGGCGGATTTTCCGAGATTCCGGAAAACATGCGGCTTCGGGCGGAAGAACTGTCGGAAGCCGGGAAAACACCGCTCTTTTTCGAGCGGGACGGAAAGTTCCTCGGGATGATTGCGGTAGCGGATGTCATGAAGGAAGACTCGATGAAGGCAGTCTCCTCTCTGAAAAAGCTCGGCCTTGAGATAGTGATGCTGACCGGCGACAATGAGCGGACAGCAGCTGCGATCGGGAGAGAGGCCGGCGTCACGAAGGTGATCGCAGGCGTGCTTCCCCAGGGAAAGGAAGCCGTGATCCGGGATCTTCAAAAGCGCGGAAAGGTCGCGATGGTCGGCGACGGCATCAACGACGCGCCGGCGCTTACAGCAGCGGACATCGGGCTCGCGATCGGCGCGGGAACGGACGTTGCGATCGATTCGGCGGATATCGTACTGATGAATTCACATCTTTCGGATGTGGCGGCGGCCGTACGGCTTTCGAGGCGGACGCTCCTCAACATTCACGAGAATCTGTTCTGGGCGTTCTTCTACAACCTCGTCTGCATTCCGCTGGCGGCGGGACTCTTCAAAGTGCAGATGAGCCCGATGTTCGGCGCGGCCGCGATGGCCCTGAGTTCTTTTACTGTCTGCATGAACGCGCTCCGGCTGAATCTCTTTGATCCGACGGAAGGCCGGCATGACCGGCCGCTCAGGAAGACTGCGCTTCCAGAAAAACGGACGGATGCCGCAGAAGGCGGAAAAACGGCCTTTTCGGACGACGGCCCGGAAACCTGTACAAATACCTCTGCAAATGCATACACAGGGAAAAACGGGGGAATTTCGGGTGCAGAGAGCTTCCTGCAGGCTTCATCTGCCGCAAAAACGCTTCTTGTCCGGGGGATGATGTGCGAACACTGCGAGATGACCGTGAAAAAAGCGCTCGAAAAAATCCCGGGCGTTTTGGAGGCTTCAGCGGATTTCCATACAGGAGAGGTTCAGGTGAAGCTTTCCCGGGATGTTTCGGAGAAGGATTTCAAAAAGGCTGTGACGGAAAAGGGATACAAATACAAGGGAATCAAAAAATAAGACCACCGGATTTACCCGGGCGGAGCGGGGAGGCGGAAGGCCTTTTCGGGAATTCAATACGATGCATCATGGAGGGACAGCATGAACAGTACAGAAATTCAGAATGCGATCGACAGCCTCGGCCTGCGAAGCGGCCGGGTGCATCTCGCGGCGGAGCAGCATGAAATAACAAAGACCGTCTGTCTTGACCGCCCGTCGATTCTGCTTGAAGGCGACTCCTGGGCCTACAGCCGGGACCCGAACGGTGTTTTCGAAGGCTTGCACGGCGCACAGCTCCGGCTTCGCGGGAGGGGTTTTCCGGCTCTTTCTGTCGGCGTTACGCATACAGCGGAGGGCTGTATGGTGCGCGATCTCGGAATCCAGGGTGATATCCCGGGGATGGACACGCGGAAAGTGTTTGATTTTGAAAACCCGCTCCGTTCTTCCGGGCTCACGCTCTCGAAAAAACGCGTGGATCAGGCGCTTTTACGGAAAACGACGGTCTCCTGCATGCCGCGGTTTGCCTCGACCGCGTTGACACCTGCATTTTCCGGGAGAACCTGATCGATGACGCGGGCATGTTCTGGTATTTTAAGGACGACCGGAGTGCACGGGAGGAACGGATTTTCGAAACAGTTTCCCTGTATGTCCGCGGAAATGAGAACTGTATTTCGGAAAATGTCATCACAAACAGCCATGCGGATTCGATCCGCATATACGGAAACGGAAATATCCTGCTGAACAATATCGCCGATCGGGATGTCGTCATCGAAGGAAACAACAATACCGTCTCGAACCTTGTGCTTACAGGACCTGAAGCGAAGCTTCGGATCCGCGGTGAGGGAAATCAGGTATACAACGTTCCCGCGGAACGGATCCTGAGATCCTGAGTGGGGCAGGGATCTGATCAATATGCTTATCATCAGAAAATTCCGGGAAGAAGACGCGGTCCCGGTATCCGATCTGATTATCCGGACACTTCTCGTGACGAATTCCGGGGACTATCCTCCTTACATGATCGAAGAACTGATTCTCAGGGAACAGCCCGAAGACCAGACTGCGCTCGGCCGCCGCGCGCATTTCTATGTGGCGGAAGCGGAGGGAAGCATCGTCGGCTGCGGAGCGGTGGAGCCCGCGAAGAATCCGGGTGAACCCTGCGGCATCTGTTCGATTTTCGTGCTTCCGGAATTCCAGGGGAAAGGTATCGGCAGAAAGATCATGGAAACGCTGGAAAGGGACGGGTATGCGGCCGCTTCCGGACGAGTCGGACTGCATGCTTCGATCACCGGTCTCGGCTTTTACAAAAAACTTGGATATGAAACTGAAAACGGCTGTGAGGGGCCGGATGAGAACCTGTTGTTTACACTGACAAAGCGGGTATTTCCAAAAAGCGCCGGATGAAACGGCGCGGACCTGATCCGCAGAAAAGAAAGAGAGGGAGAACGATGTATTACAAGGAAATGGCGGGCCTGAAGGTATCGGCCCTCGGCATGGGCAACATGCGGCTTCCGCGGATCGAAGGCGAAAACGAGAAGATCGACCGCGAAAAAGCGCAGGAAATCATTGACTACGCAATGAGTCACGGAATCAACTATTATGATACAGCTTACCGCTACCACGGCGGCGAGTCGGAGCTTTTCATCGGCGAAGCGCTGAAAAAGTATCCGCGGGAAAGCTTTTATCTCGCATCGAAATTCCCGGGCCATATGATGGTCAAGAAGGAAAACGGCGTTGTCGGGTTTACGAGCGGGCTTACCGGCTGGCCGGATTCGACGGTTCCGGGCGTTTTCGAGGAGCAGCTGAAGAAGTGCCAGGTGGAGTATTTCGATTTCTACCTGCTGCACAACATGAACGAGAACAGCATCGCAATGTTCGAGGATCCGGAGCTTGATATCATCGGATATCTGCAGGAACAGAAAAAACTGGGACGGATCCGCCACCTCGGCTTCAGTTCGCATGTCGTTTCCCCGCAGCTTCTCGACGAGTTTCTGACGCGTCACGAAGGCGTCTTTGAATTTGTCCAGATCCAGCTGAATTATCTCGACTGGAAGCTTCAGGATGCGAAGACAAAGTATGAAGTGATCGCAAAACACGGTCTCAAGGTCGTTGTGATGGAAGGTATCCGCGGCGGAAGGCTTGCGAACCTTCCTGATGCGGAGATGGCAAAGCTTCGTGCACTCCGGCCCGATGATTCCGCAGCGCGCTGGGCGCTTCGCTGGCTGCAGACGCTTCCGGAGGTTTCGGTGGTGCTTTCCGGCATGTCGAGTTTCGACCAGATTGTCGAAAACGTGGAAACTTTTGAAGCGCCGAATCCGGTGAGTGAAGATGAAAAAGCCTTGCTTACGGAAGTCGCCGACTCAATGCTTTCCTGGGTACCCTGCACCGCCTGCCGCTACTGCACGGAAGGCTGCCCGATGGAACTTGAGATTCCGAAGATCATCGCGGCCTACAACGCGGTGAAAAACGGTGAGCGCGGCCGGAAATACAATCCGGATCAGGAGGGCGAAGCGATGGATCCGAGACGCTGCATCGGCTGCGGCGCCTGTGCGTCAATCTGCCCGCAGAATATCGCGATCCCCGATATCATGAGCGAGTTTTCGGAGATGCTTTCGGAGTAAGGAGACGGACAGAAGAGAGGAGACAGCATGAGGACAGGACAGTCAGTTTACAGTATTCTCCCGGATGACCCGCAGGCGGCTGTCCTCGGAAGTCCCGAATACCCTGCTTTCGGCGACGGCATTTCGGACGACACCAAAAATATACAGGCGGCTTTGAACGGGCTGAAGGAGCGTGACAACTTTGGCATTGTGTTCCTCCCGGAAGGAAAGTACCTGATCAGCGATACGGTTTATATCCCCAAGGCGATCCGGCTGATCGGTGTCGGCGGGAGGCGGCCGGAAATCATCCTTGCGGACAATTCTCCGGGCTACGATGTGCCGCATCCGGAGAATAAATCCGGCGGAAAAGAGATGATCTGGTTTGTGGACGGAGCGGTGCACGAACCGTCGAACATCCGCGACGCGAACCCCGGGACGTTCTATTCGGCGATTTCGAATATCAATGTGACGATCGGATCCGGAAATCCCTTCGCCATCGCGCTCCGTACGCACTATGCGCAGCATTCCTTCACGAGCCATCTTGTCATTAATGCGGGCGACGGTCTCGCCGGTATGTATGACTGCGGAAACGAGATGGAAAATGTGCAGTTTGCGTACGGTGATTACGGAATCATCACCACGAAATGCTCGCCCGGATGGCCTTATATGGCGGTGGACTGCGCGTTCTTCGGGCAGAGGAAAGCAGGCATATACTCAAGAGAACTCGGCCTCACCGCAGTCCGCCTGGATTTTATGGACATGCCGAAAGCGATCGACGGCCCGGACGGTTTCTGGGACAAGATTTATCTTGAAGACTGTACTTTTAAGAATATCAGCGATGCCGCACTCACGGTTCATCTTGAGCAGAATGCTTTTACCCAGTGGAATCTCAAAAATGTCTGGTGCAGAAATGTCCCGACGCTGATGAAGCTTTATGACAGCGGGAAAACGGTTGCGGCGCCGTCGGAGGCCTTCCTTGTCGAAGAGCTGACCCACGGCCTGATCCTTTCCGACATGGAGGATGCGGGAAAAATTGAAACCGTTTCCAATATCAGGGCGCTTGCAGAGTTCAGGCCGGAGATTTTCTGCGACGTGCCGCTGCTTCCGGAAGTTTCAGAGTGGGTGAACGTGAAGGATTTCGGCGCGAAAGGCGACGATGAGACCGACGATACCGAAGCGCTGAAGAAAGCAGTCGACAGTGCGAAAATACTCTACTTCCCGCAGGGCTGGTATAAAGTGACGGCTCCGCTGAAGCTTCGCGATGATACGGTCCTGATCGGTCTGAACCCGATCTCGACGCAGCTCCGGCTTCCGGAGAACACCGAGTGTTTCGGCGGACCGGGACCGGCGCTTCCTCTTGTCACATCCGGGCGCGGCGCGAACGTCATAAACGGTATCGGCATCGATACCGGCGCCAGAAATCCCCGGGCTGTCGGCTTGAAGTGGACGGCATCGGCGGATTCCTATATCAACGATGTAAAATTCATCGGCGGGCACGGCAGCATGGACAAATCCACGGCCTTCGTCCCGCCCTATAACCCGAGCCGGACCGCGGATTCGGACCCGAAAAAACGCTGGGACGAGCAGTACTGGAGCTTCTGGGTCACGGAAAACGGCGGCGGCGTCATAAAGGACGTCTGGTCCGCGAGTCCCTATGCAGCGGCCGGATTCTATGCATCCGATACTGAAACCCGCGGCCGGATCTACTGCCTGTCGGTGGAACACCATGTCCGCAATGAAGTGAAATTCGACCGTGTCAGAAACTGGAAGGTTTATGCGCTGCAGACGGAAGAGGAGATCGCGGAATCCCAGAACTGCCTGCCCCTTCTGGTCACGGACTGCGAAGACTGCAGCTTCATCACCTATTACTCCTTCCGCGTGATCTGGCTTCCGAACCCCTACCCCTGTGCAATCCGGACCGACCGGAATGAGCGTGTGAAGTGGTACAACCTGCATAATTTTACGCAGGTCAAATACACCCTCGCGGAAGAGATCATCGACGCGGGATCAGGCGCAGCAGTCCGTCCCTGGCAGATTGCTTATCTTGAACAGAAAAAAGTGCCGGCAAAAGCGGGAAAACTGCTCAGAGAACTGCCCGGCGGAAAACTCACGGAAATCCTTTCCGGTTTTGAATACGCGGACGGCGTCTGTACGGACACAGAAGGAAACCTGTATTTCTGCGACAGCCGATGGAAGAGGATTTTCCGGCTGGACGCAAAGACCGGAGACCTTCGCCTGATCCGGGACGTCCTCGGAAAGCCCTTATCGATGTTTACGGATACTGAAGGAAACCTGATTGTGATCAGCGAATTCCGCTATCCTGCGGACGCAGCAAAGAACGGCCGGAAAATGGTTTTCACAAAACCTGCGGACGCGGAGGGAACTTCCTACGGCATCTGGTACTACCGCGACGCAGTGCGGGTCCTGTACAGCATTGATCCGAAAGATCCGGAGCATACGATGAAGCTTCTGCCGAAGGTGAAGACGGCATCTCTTGGCAGAGTGGAGCAGGCACTGCACCCCGCGAACCGCTGGCGTGACGACAACAGCTATCTTGATTTTACGGTTTCGACGCCGGAGGAGTGCTACCTTGCACCGGACGGCGTGACTGTGATTCCGGACTTTTACGATCTGATCCGTTCAACTTCCGTGCTTCCCGCGGTTCCGGGTGAACGCTTCTTTGCATCCGATGAGTACTATAAACGGGTAATCGAATTTACGGTACGTGAAAACGGAATGCTGAGAGACCCGAAGGTTTTCTGCGAACACGGCGAATACAGCATTGCTCTTGACCGGGAACGCGGCAGGCTTTATGT
>CACYBV010000048.1 GCA_902772745.1 uncultured Eubacteriales bacterium | reverse complement strand
TTCGATCTGCTTCAGTACGACTCTGTCTCCCAAGGGAAATAACTTCATGTCAAACCTCCTTATATTCACATCACATGATGTCTTATTAGAATCAATCAGCACTCAGAATGGTCGAGTGCTAATCCCAACGAAGCATATCATACCACAGTTCTGGAAAATGTCAAGAAGAAGTTTCGGGGTTTTGCCGGAATTCACAGGAAGTTCAAAGTTTATTTGACTTTTCCCACATTATGTGTTAATTTTATACCAGAAAGTCGATTCCTGATGACGATGGCTTTGTATTCCTGTCATCTTCTGATAATTGATCTGTTCGATTCTATTTCCATTCGCATCCTGCTTCATTCCCTTAAGGAGAATTTATGAGAGAAAAATTACAGACATTACCGGTGGCGGAGCTGCGGAAGATCGCGGCTGAAAAAGGTATTCCTCAGGTTTATGCCCTGCGCAAAGCCGAGCTTGTTGAAAAACTGGCCAAACTGTACGAATCCGGACAGGAAGCTGCGGAAAAACCCGCGGAGAAGCCCGTGCCTGCCGCAAAAAATGATTCGGCACCTGCGGATGATCCGGGACTTCGGAAAACCGAACTGCCTGCGCAGGATCGTTCCCGGGAAAACCGTACGGCAATCCGCGTCCGCCGCCCGGCCCAGAAAAGCGACGACAACCGCCAAAGACGGGATCCGAGGCGGCATCCGGAGCCGCAGAACCGTGCGGAATCTCAAAGCCGTACGGAAACGCAGAAGGATTCATCGGGGCGTATGGAACAGACCGCCCGCCCGGAACAGCTAAGCCGCCCGGAGCAGGCGAACCGCTCTGAACGTTCCGAACTGGAAAACCGCCCTGAAAACAGTAATCTTCCGCCGAAAGGCCTTCAGGATCTCGACAGCGGTGAAAAAGCCGCGGGTATTTTGGAAATCCTTCCCGACGGGTACGGATTTATCCGCTCGAACGGTTATCTACCCGGAGAGGACGACGTCTATGTCGCTCCTTCACAGATCAAGAAATTTAATATCAAAACCGGAGATTTCGTTTCGGGAAGCAAAAGGATCCGAGGGGCAAACGAAAAGTTCTCCGCGCTTCTCTTCGTCGAATCCATCAACGGGATGTCGGTGTCGCATCACCTGAGACTGACGGCTTTTGAGAAGCTGACGCCGGTGTTCCCGCATGAAAGACTGCATCTGGAAACCCAGGGCGGTGAGATTTCGATGCGGATCGTCGATCTCCTCTCCCCCATCGGAAAAGGCCAGCGCGGTATGATCGTCGCCCAGCCCAAGGTCGGGAAAACGACACTCTTAAAGCAGATCGCGAAAGCCATCCTGAAAAACCACCCGGATCTGCACATCATCATTCTCCTGATCGACGAACGTCCTGAGGAAGTCACGGATATGCAGGAAACCGTCGTCGGCGATAATGTGGAAATCGTCTACTCCACATTTGACGAGCAGCCGGAACACCACAAGCGGGTTTCCGAAATGGTAATCGAGCGCGCGAAGCGGCTTGTAGAGATGAAAAAAGACGTGATTATCCTGCTGGATTCGATTACACGCCTGACGCGCGCCTATAACCTGACCGTCACGCCGTCAGGCCGGACGCTTTCCGGCGGCCTGGATCCTGCGGCGCTGTATATGCCGAAGCGCTTCTTCGGCGCGGCGCGCTGCATGCGGGAAGGCGGGTCTCTTACGATCCTCGCTACTGCACTTCAGGATACCGGCTCCCGTCTTGACGACGTCGTTTACGAGGAATTCAAAGGCACGGGCAATATGGAGCTTGTGCTGAACCGGAAGCTTTCAGAGCGCCGGATTTTCCCCGCCATCGACATCCTGAAATCCTCGACCCGGCGGGACGATCTTTTGCTTACGGATGCCGAACAGAACGCGGTGGCACTGATCCGGAAAGTCACGTCTACTGCCCGGGCCGAAGAAGTCACAGAGCAGATTTTCGACCTCTTCGCTTCGACAAAAAGCAATGCGGAGTTCATCGCAAAGCTCCAGTATATCCGGTTCTCATATTAATCCTGCCGGATTTACAGAATTCTCGAAAAAAACCTCCGGGGAAAGTTCACGGACTTTCTCCCGGAGGATTTTTTATCAGGTTCGTCAGCTTTTCTTGTCGCGGGGCATCAGACAAGTCCCGGTCCTTCATTGACGATATTATTCTGTTCCTTTTCTTCCTGCTTTCCGGACACCTTGTTTTCCTGCGGATTTTCGGCGG
>CACYBV010000047.1 GCA_902772745.1 uncultured Eubacteriales bacterium | reverse complement strand
TTTTTTCGGCGGCGGGAGAATAGAGTAAAACAGGAACTGCGGCATCGGATCTGCCGCAGTTCCTGCTGCTGCGTGCTTTTAGACCTTTATTCGGCAGCTTCGTTCGCCGGAGCTTCAGTATCCGCCGGAGCTTCAGTATCTGTCGGCGCTTCCGTGGGAGCCTCTGTCGGTGCTTCCGTGGGTGCTTCTGTCGGTTCCGGCGCTTCTGTCGGCTCATCCGAAGGTTCCGTCGGCGCAGGCGTTTCTTCCTTCTTGCCGTCGTCTTTCTTGGTTTCGTCCTCATCATCCTCCGGCTCGGTTTCCGGCGGCTGGGTCACATCCTCGCCCTCGTTGTATTTCCAGTTGCCGCGGCGGGGCCAGACAATGCCTTTTGCTGCCAGAAGGTCCGTCATGCGCGCATCGAAGGCGTCCCGCTGTTCGACGGACCAGAATACCGGATTGCTTCCGATGCTGGTGCCGTCCAGGAATCTGGTATCAAGGGTGGTATAATAATCTTTCAGGCTGTCTATAATAATAGTATCCACAGTGACATCCGGTGCGACATGAACGGTTCCGGTCATGGGCTTGTAGATATCCGTTCCGTGGATATTGGTTTCCTCGACCAGTACGTCGTCTTCATAAACCCGTTTGATTACATGGGCGTTGACACCGTGCTGGGCATCTGCCGTCGCAAAGAATTTCCGCTCGCCCGGTGCCGGCCATCCGAGGGGCAGGGAAGGATCGTCGACACAGACGACAGGCGCTTTGTTGATGCCTTCCACAACCGAGACATATTCCACGCGGTGGCCGGGTGCATGGTCCTCGTGGCCGATGATCCAGATGTGGATCCACTGGTTCACGAGGTCGATGCAGCCCTCGAGCTTGATGATATCGGAAGAGCTGTTGATAAATCTGAAGTCGGAGCCGCCCTGCGGATAAACCATGGCGTCGAGTCCAGGTTCGACATAGCTGATCATGTAGGAATGCTGGTGACGGTAGGATACATCCAATTCGGCATCCAGCACCGCATTGTAGAGGGTGGTCGTAACCTGGCACAGACCGCCGCCCATCTCGTCGCCGTGTCCTGCGGTGGTGTAGGTTCCGGCGCGTGCGTAGCCGTTATTGGGATCCATGACATCGCCGTAAAGGTTCAGTGCGGAAATCTCTTCACCCGGAGCGAATACCCGCCCGTCCAGATGGATGATGCCCATCTTGAGGTTCTGCTCCCGGTTGATGAGCTGCTGGGTTCTCGGAATCGAATACTCTGTTGTGCAGTAGCCGATAACGGACATCGATTCCGCGCGCTCGGTCGTCATCTCCGGTACGACTTCGACAACGTCCGGAGAGAGTTCGATCAGGTCGGTGTCTTCGATTTTCAGCGCCTTGATGTTTTCGACAAACTCATGAACGCAGTTTTTGAAATCATAGGAATAGCCGTTGGAACCGGGGGTAACGATGACTTCCCGGGAGGCGCCCATCTGCGTGTATTCCGTCGGGGTTCCGGCCCGGGCGGTAAAGGTGGCTTCGACAGGCTCGCAGTTCCATCCCTGAAGCCTTTCGGTGAAGGTGTTCAGAATGCGGTTCTCATCGATCTCAATGCCGTAATCCAGGTCCCTGGGAGCAGCGCGGTGATCGGCCGCGAATTTGTAGCGGTCCAGAAGACGCCCGACGGGCACGACTGACTCGTTGATCGCGTTTTCGATCGTATCCTTGTCCCACTTGATGCCAAGGCTTACGGTCGTGGTGCCGAAGACATGATCCGGATTTTTCGATGATTTCATCCGGACTTCGCAGTCCATCAGGGTTTCGAGCGGCTTGTAGACGGTTTCTTTCGCGGCATCGGGCTGCTGGCCGGTAAGGGATTCTCCGCGGAGACTGAGTCCGTCCGCGATGGTGCCTTCCGTAAGGTTCAGGCGTCCGCCGGATGCAGGGTTCCCGGCAATGAGTTCGGACCCTGTGCCGTATACTGTCGCAGAAAGGCCGATGGAGAACAGGGCGGCCAGAATGACTGCTGCGGCAAATCTGAAAATGTTTTTCATAACAACTCCTCTTTTCGCTGCTGAGTTTTATTCTTCAGGAAAATCCGGATCCCCTTCGTCTTCGGTTACAAGTTCGTCGAATTCCGCGCTGTCCAGATATTCGTCAAAAGCATCGGAAGCGGTTTCGTATTCCTCGTCATCGTCGATGTATCCGAGCGTCGGTTCTCCGCTCTCGTCCACGCTGTAGCGGTACAGGTAGACGCTTCCGGATTCCGCGTCCGGACCGGTTTCAGGAAGCAGGGCGATATAATCCCTGCCGTCCGCAGAAAAAACGGTGACGACGCTGCACTCAATGCTGCCGTTCTCGAGATCCAGCGTAACAGTGATCTCTTCGGGGTCCGATAAAAGCTCTCTTTTTTCCATAGTAAACTCCTGTATATTGTATCACGCTCCAGGTTAAAACACAATATCTTTTGTTAATAATATGTATGTAACAATTCTGTAACAGTTATACGTTGAAGCGGAATACGACGACGTCTCCGTCCTGCATCACGTAGTCTTTTCCTTCCATCCGCACAAGCCCTTTTTCCCTTGCGGCCGCGGTGGAACCGCAGGAGAGAAGATCCCTGTAATTCACGACTTCCGCCTTGATGAAGCCGCGCTCGAAATCGGAGTGGATTTTCCCGGCGGCCTGCGGCGCTTTTGTGCCGATCTTAATGGTCCAGGCGCGGGTTTCCTTTTCGCCGGCTGTGAGGAAGCTCATCAGTCCGAGGAGCGTATAGCTGGCCCGGATCAGTTTGTCGAGTCCGGATTCCGAAACGCCGAGGTCTTCCAGAAACAGCATCTTTTCATCGTCGTCGAGCTCGGAGATTTCCGATTCGATTTCCGCGGAGACAACGAAAACACCGTCTCCGTCCTGTTCTGCATAATCACGGACCGCCTGTACATAAGGGCTTCCCGCTCCGTCGTCCGAAAGGTCGGATTCGGAAACGTTCGCGGCAAAAATCACGGGCTTGTCCGTAAGCAGGTTCAGGGAATGGATATAGGCGGCTTCCTCGTCAGAGGATGCGGAAAAGGCTTTGACGCACTGACCGGACTCCAGATGCTCTTTCAGCGCGTTCAAAACCGCGGCCTCCGAAAGAGCGCTCTTGTCGCCGGGCTTTTTCGTGCGCGCGATCCGCCGCTCCAGCACCTCAAGATCTGCGAAGATCAGCTCGAGCGTAATCGTCTCAATGTCGCGCTTCGGGTCGACCGAGCCGTCGACATGGACGACGTTCGGGTCCTCGAAGCAGCGCACGACGTGGATGATCGCGTCT
>CACYBV010000046.1 GCA_902772745.1 uncultured Eubacteriales bacterium | reverse complement strand
TATATCCGGCCGATCGGCTTCCACGCCCGGAATAAAAACGAGGAATTCCCCGCGAGCATTACCGACGCCCGGCATCTTCTGTGCTGGGGCATCGGAAAAGAAGGAGACCCCCGGGACACGCCCGAGGATCTCTACTGGCTTGCTAAAAAAGCGCTTCAACGCGGCGGACCGCTGCCCGCGCTCTTCCATACCTGCGGAAGCTTCGACCGGAACCTCGCGATGGCGCAGCATATGCGCGATTTCTTCCGTGCTCTTCCGGGCGATCCTTTCCGCTACTGTTATTATGAGGAGCCCTACGGCGAGCACATCTGGGAATACTGGGATAAATGGCTTCGGATTTTCCTCGCCTGGCTTCCGGTTTCGCTTCCCTCGTCCGTCATTCCGATGTGATAAGCAGGAACAGCGCCGAATGCTGAAAAGGAATGCGGCCTTGCGATTCTCCCTGATTCATGTGCGATTCGCATAAAAGCCGCCTGTGTATCAGGCAGCTGAAAATACCGGGATTGTATCAGAGAATCCCGGTATTTTCGACTTCCGTCAGCACTGTTTTTCCGTCATCTCCGCGCTCCCGCAGCCGTTCCATTCCGAGAAACGCCGGAGCGTCTTTTGTAACGCCGCCTGAAGTTTCTTCGTCTGCCGTACCCCGGGTTCCCACCAGAGTCCACGGACCCGGAGGATTCCGGCTTCGCGGTCCGGAACCGCTTCGATCCGGCCGGCAAATGTTTCTCCATAAAGAATCGGAAGCGTATAATAGCCGTATTTTCTCTTAACGGCCGGCGTATAGATTTCCCAGGAATACTGAAAATCAAAAAGCGCCTTTACGAGTGCCTTGTCCCACATCAGCGGATCCAGCGGCGCGAGAAACTCAAGGCGCGGCCGAAGGTCCGGATCCCCCGAGAGCACTTCCCGCATCAGCGCATCGTCCTCAGCACGGTAATAAAACAGCGGCTTCAGGCCTTCAACCTGTATAAGCCTGATTTTTCCGGCGCCTTCAAGTCTCTGAAGCGCTTCTTTTCTTTTTTCCGCATTCAGACCAATCCCAAGGAAAGCTGTACTGTTTTTGTCCCAGAGAAGTCCGACCGCACCGATCCGCCGGAGAACCCGCCAGTCAAGAAAGGATTCCTCATCCGGACAGGGATTTTTTGCAGACAGCAGTTCCCGCGGAAGGTGCCTTTCCGCGAGATCATAATATTTCCGGCTGCCTTTTTTATGATGGATAACAAGCACGCCGTCCGTATACAGCTGTTCCAAAACCGAACGCGCCGCCTGGGATTTTTTCTGCCAGTTCCCGCTCCAGTGCATCGTGGAATGCCAGAAGATCTCTCCCTCAATGGGCAGCATATCGCTCGAAACCGGCCCGTTTTCCCGGATGTACCGAATCGCCTGCTCCATCAGCTCCGGAAGTCCCTCAAACTGCGCCCCCTGCATGCGGCTTCGTTCGCGGTAGGAGGAAAAATACGGCCAGTCCTCCGCTGGCCAGATCGAAAGTTCCTTGTCCGCGTAATCCACAAGCTTCCGGTCCGTATAGAGAAGCTCCGAAAGCATGGACTTCCGGAAGCCCTTCACGCGGGACTGCAGGGTCAGTTCCGCATTCTTCCCGCAGACATCCACAGGGTCGAACTGGATGCAGCCTGCCTGCCGGATGTAGGCACAGGCGCCTTCCTTCCCCATAAAGCGCTGCGCGCCGATAAGACCCTGCTTTGCAAGGATGAAACGGCGCGCCTGCTGTTTTGTAATCATCATAGTTTTTCTTTTCTTTTGAAATCAAACTGCGCGGCCGCATTTGGCGATGCGGGAGTATTCATAGAGAATTTCCCGCGCGCCGGGAACACCGCGTGCTCTCCCTCCATAGGTCCGGTAAGAATTGAAGGTATCGATAAAGCTTTGGCAGGCTTCCCGGATCTCCTGATCCGAAGCGCCTTCCGGAAGTGCCGGAAGGTCGGCGCCGATGATGATCTGATCGCCGTATTTCTCGGCAAGCATCTTCTTGTCGTTCATCGGCTGGCCGTTCCACATGTCGACGCCCGCTTCGATCATCGCAGGAACGAGCATTTCGTTTTTGCCGCAGGAATGCAGCTCAAAGTAAATGCCCATTTCGTGCGCCGCATCGGAAATCTTTCTGAGGTACGGAACGATCATTTCTCTTACAGTATCGAGAGACAGAAGCGGCGCCCGCTGGGAGCCCCAGTCATCATGGAAGGTGACGATGTCGATGTTGTAGTATTCCCTGAACTTTCGGATCAGCTTCGGATAGAAGTCCGCCAGCCTCGAAAACAGGCGGTGTACGGCTTCCTGTTCGTCCTCGTCCACCATCGCAATCAGCGCTTCGTCCATATCGCAGAAGGAGATCAGCCGCTCAAAAAGACCGGTGAGAATGGTTGTGCCGCGTAGGAAAATATCCTGTTCGATGAGCTTCCGGTTCTTTTCCGCGGATCCTGCCCAGTCCCAGCTGTCGATATCCGGGAAAGTGATGTACTCCTCCCACTCGGTGATATCCGGGACTTTGGGTGATCCGGGACGGACCATGGAGCCGCCCACAGAAGGCACATATTCCCAGATCACGCCGAATTTATCCGGACCGCCGCCGCTTTCGACCGGGTTAAAGCCGGTCGCGTCAAAGACAAAGCCCCGTGCGACGTTGTCGGGATCGACCGCCGGCGTCAGGCTCAGCGTATCGCTAAAAAAAGGCATCCACAGCGGTTCTTCGCCCCTGAGAAACATAAGGCAGTTCTCCCTGGGCGTAATCGGGGTATTCAGGACCGGAACGCCCAGCCTCCCCGTAAGGAGGGGCGGCGCTGTGATTTCAAGTTCTTCTTTTCGGAAAGGAATTCTCTCCATTTCATCATCTCCTGTCACGTTGATCAGGGACAGAGCCCCGGCTTAGCCCCTGATTCCGTATTCTTTCAGCCGGTTACAAATGCCTTCGCGACACTCGCACAGCTGGCGGCGTCTGTCGTGTAGGCATCCGCTCCGATTTCCGCCGCGAATTCCGCGGTGATCGGCGCGCCGCCGACCATAACCTTGAAATCGGCACGGTTGGGTGCTTCGTTCAAAAGGGCAACCGTATCACGCATTGCGGGCATCGTGGTCGTAAGAAGCGCGGAAACACCGACGATCTTCACCTCCGGATCGGCTGCGGCTTCCAAAAAGCGCTCCTTCGGAACATCCACGCCGAGGTCCTGCACCAAAAAGCCGGCACTTTCGAGCATCAGGCAGACAAGGTTCTTGCCGATGTCATGCAGGTCGCCCTGGACAGTTCCCACGACAGCCTTTCCGATGGAAACATTGGCATCGGAACCCAGGTGCGGCTTCAGCGCTTCCACGCCTTTCTTCATGGCGCGTGCCGCGACCAGCATTTCCGGGACGAAGATTTCGTTGCGCTGGAACTTTTCTCCGACCACGCTCATCGCGTCGATCATTCCCTTGTTGAGGATTTCAACCGGGTCGCATCCCTCGGCGATGGCTTCCTCCACCAGTCCGGGAATCAGTTTTGCCTTTCCGCGTTCGACCATGGACGCGATTTCTTCAATTTTGGACATGGCAGTCCTCCTTCATTTTTATTCCTTAGGCAGCGGGCCGATCCGTCCTTCACGGAAGGCGCCGATGTATTCCATGCAGTAGTCGTCAAGGCCCATGCAGGCTTCGGTTGCAAAAATCGCGCCGATCATGTCGCGGTTCAAAGGATCCAGAATTGCTGCATCCATTCCGGCCGCAATCGCCAGCGTCGCGAATGTCTGGTTGATCAGCGCGCGGGCCGGCAGGTTAAAGGAGATGTTGCTGATCGCGCCGACGATGTGGACGTCTTTGTCCATCGCGCGGATGCCCTTAATCGTCTCGATCACGGTGCTGATCCCGTCCTCGGATGTGCAGAGCATCTCGACCAGAGGATCGACGAAAAGCCGGCTGTGGGCGATTCCGTATTTGTCGGCTTCTCCGAGGATGCGTTCAAACACTTTCAGCCGTTTGTCCGCGCTGTCCGGAATTCCCCGCTCGTCAGAACAGAGTGTGATGCATTTCCAGCGCGTGTTCGCGATAACCGGGAATACGATTCCGGTCTTGTTTCCTTCCATCGAGACCGAATTGATCAGACCGGGCTTTTTCACGAACTCGATCGCCTTTACGATGGTATTCGGGCTCGGGGAGTCGACACAGATCGGGAGATCCGATACCTCCTGTACAAGATCCAGCATCCATTTCAGGGTCTCCGCTTCCACGTCCTCAGGAACAGAAGCGCAGACATCCAGAAAATCAGCGCCTGCCTCTTCCTGCTTTCTCGCAAGCGACCGGATACGTTTTTCGTTCCGCTCTGCAATCGCTTTCGCGACGGAGGGGATGGAACCGTTCAGTTTTTCTCCGACAATGATCATGGCTTTTCTCCTTTTCGTACCGTTTTAAGTCAAAAGACAGCAGCCTACATAGGTGACCGTATCCGGTCCGTGATAGTATAACACGTGGTTCGCGGCGCACACATCGCTGACCAGCATGCCGTAGCCCTCCATCGAGGAAAAAGCTTTCTCCGGGAAGCGGCAGGGCTCCGGATAGCTGCATGTTTTGCAGACCGTACATCCGCCCGCGCCGAGACACAAGGCATCCGGGCAGAATTCCCGCGTTTTCTCCGCGAGACTCCTGAAACGCTCCTTATGCGTCTTTCCGGCTTCCATCATGCTTTCGTAATCCAGGGAATCCTCGAGCTGCCCGACGGTCTGAACGATGATCCCCTTCCTGTATTTCGCCACGACGCTGCGGCAGTGTTCAAGGTCTCCGCAGGCGGGGGGACAGGTCCAGTTGCGGCCGTAGGCATTGCATTTTCCTTCCGCACACATGGCGCGGACTTCTTCCCGAAGCTCAATGGTTTTCGGGTCCATTACCGCAACAGTCTCGAAGCCGATTTCCTTTGCGAGCAAAATGATCTGTTCGGTCAATTCCATCCGTTTTCCTCCCGATTTCAGGCTTTTTCACGCTGAAATCCCGCGTCGTACCGCGGCTTATCCACGATCAGCAAGTTCTTTCAGTTTCCTGATGAACGCCGGATCGGTTCCGCAGCAGCCGCCGAGATACCGGATTTTTCCGGTTTCAAGCGCCGGAGCCGCCTGTTCGGAAAATTCCTCCGGTGTGATGGTATAGGCGGCCTTTCCGTCCGCATCAACCACCGGCATTCCGGCATTCGGCTTAAAAAACAGCGGAAGATCGGTTTTTCCGGCAAAATCCCGGATCACGGGAAGCGCGAGGTCCGGTCCGAGGGAGCAGTTCATCCCCACGGCGGCGGGCTCCATCGGCTCCAGTTCCTCTAGCATTTCTTCGACGCTGACCCCGAACAGCGTCCGGCCGTTCTTTTCAAAGCTCATCGAACAGAACACCGGCAGATCCGTCTTAGCTGCCGCCCGCGCCGCCGCGAGAAGCATTTCAAGCTGCATGAAGGTTTCGAGAAAGATGCAGTCCGCTCCGGCTTCGGTACCGGCCTGAACAACTTCATCGAAAATTTCTTCGGTCTCGTCTTCTTCCAGATCGCCGTAGGGCTCCGTCATCACAGAGAGCGGACCGATGTCGAGAGCGACCCGGACACCGGTTCCCTCGAGCGTTTCTTTTGCGGTGCGGATCGCCGCTGCGACCACTTCCCGGACCGAATAATCCGATTCCTTTCCCACCGTCAGACGGTTTGCGCCAAAGGTATTGGAACAGATGATCTCACTGCCCGCTTCCGCGTATTCACGGCAGACCTCCGCTACAATCTCCGGATGCGTCAGGTTATAGGTCCAGACCGGGGCCTTCGGGATTCCGCGTTCTTCCGCTTTCTGCCAGAGAAGCGTTCCCTGTGCGCCGTCGAGTATCGTGATGTGTTTGTCCATTGACTCTCCCTCATTCAGTATGGCCGCAGGCTGTACAGCCGCTGCGCAGCTCTAAAAAGGCTCCGGCCGGTTTACCTGTCCGCCCACATTTCCTTCAGCAGAGGATACTGGTTCTTATAACTAAGCATCCCGAGATAATTTCCGGAATTCGGATAAAGCTCCCTTACGGTTTTCAGTGTTTCAAAAGGATCATAGGGGGTATCCTCCGGGATTTCCCGTCCCATGATATCCGAAAGCAGCGAAAGCTTTGACGACATCCAGACCTCTGTCAGCACCGGGAGATCCGGGTACTCCCGCATCAGGCGGTCGACCATCGGGTCCTGTCCGAGCACAGGCTGCGTAATCACATAGCTCGCGCCGGCTGCAAGTTTCCTCGAAAGTTTTTCGAATTCGCTGTCCTCCGGCTCGTAGTTGTTGAATGCCGCGCCGATCACAAACTCCGGATAATATTTCCGGATGTAGCGGATCAGCTCCACAGAGCTTGCAACCGGTGCCTCCGGCGCCTCGATCTCTTCCGGAAGGAGCTTGTGCATCTTGTCCGAACCGTCTCCGGTGATGCAGAGGACGTTCCGGAGCCCCAGCCGCCGCATATCGGAAAGAATGCGGTCCAGTTCCTCCCTGCGGTGGAAAGTATTCAGATGGATCAGGATGTTCTCCGGCTTTATGGTGAGCCCCAGCTCATCGATCAGCTCCGTTCCCTGGAATGAAAGCTTCCCCATCGCGTTGTCGGTGATGGAGACGATGAAACCGTCGTTGACAAAGCTTTCATACCGTCTTCGGAAAGCCGCAAGATCCTTCGAGAATTTCTGCGAAGCATGCTTCGGCGGCGTGAGATCGATATTGCAGACCCAGGGCTGTTTGGAAATCCAGGATGGCGGAAGCGGTTTTCCGGTATCTGCGCTTTTCTGAGCGCCGCCTCCCCTCTTCGCTTTAATCTCCCGGATCAGAACCGGAATCACTTCGAAGAGGTCCCCGACAATACCGTAGTCCGCGGCCTGGAAAATCGGTGCGTTCGGATCGCTGTTGATCGCGACGACCGTCTCCGAGCCGGCGATACCCGCCGTATGCTGAATCGCACCGGAGATGCCGCAGGCAATATAGAGTTTCGGTCCGACGGTTTTTCCGGTCTGGCCGACCTGATGCGCATGGGGAATCCAGCCGGAATCCACTGCAGGCCGGGAAGCGCCCACTTCGCCGTGAAGCAGATCCGCGAGCTCCCGAAGCAGTTCAAAACCCTTCGGTCCGCCGACGCCGCGGCCGCCGGCCACAATCACGTCCGCACTCTGAAGATCCACCTTCCCACTGTCGATTTCCGAGATGACTTCCAGTACTTTCGTCCGGATTTCCTCCGCCGGAATCCGGACATCTTCCCGGATGATTTCCGCATGCCCCGGAACCGGAGCGCATTTTTTGAACACGCCCGGACGTACAGTGCCCATCTGCGGACGATGGTCCGGGCACTGGATCTGCGCCATCAGGTTTCCGCCGAAGGTCGGCCTGGTCCAGAGTACATTTCCTGTCTCCTGGTCCACATCAAGCCCCGTGCAGTCTGCGGTCAGTCCGGTTTTCAGCCGGCAGGAGACGCGCGGCGCAAAATCCCGGCCGTTCGGGGTCGCCCCGATGAGCAGGCTCAGAGGCCCGTATTTTTCCACAAGCTGCACCAGAGCGTCTGCATAGGCGTCTGTGGTAAAGCTTTCGTATTCCGGCGCATCCACAGCAATAATCGTATCCGCTCCGTGCGTATCCGCTTCTTCGACAGCCGGACCGATCCCGGAGCCGATCACAACCGCCACAAGCTTCCCGCCCTGTTTCTCCGCGATCGCACGGCCGGGTCCAAGAAGTTCGATGCCTACATTCCGGGCGCTCCCGTCCGGTTCGGTCTCCACAAAGACCCAGAGATCCCTCGTCTTTGGAATCATTCTTCCACCTCCGATCCGAGCTTTCCGCTCTCCTGAAGCATTGCCAGAAGTTTCAGCGCCGAAGCTTCTCCGCTCTCCTCACGGATCAGGACCGTTTCCTTTGTGCGGTTCGGAACGAAGGTCTTTTTTACGCGCGTGGGCGATCCCATAAGTCCGATCGCACTCCGGTCGATATCCGGGAAATCCTGTTCGCCGAGCATGATGATTTCCGCTTTTTCGGCGGCAAGCTTTCTCGAAATGGTCGGAAAGCGCACTTCCCAGGCGGGTTTCGTGAAAGTCACAAGACAGGGCATTTTTACGCCCACAACCTCGAATCCGTTCTCCGTTTCCCTGCGAACCTTCAGAAGATCCCCCTCCGGTTCCGCGGTGATCCCGTAAGTCGCCTGCGGATATCCGAGATGTTCGGCGATTTCCGGCCCGACCTGTGCCGTGTCGCCGTCGATTGCCTGCTTTCCGCAGAAAACTGCGTCAAATTTACCTTCCCGCGACTCGATTACCCGAATCGCCTGTGAAAGGATGTAGCTCGTCGCAAGCGTGTCCGAACCGCTGAAAATACGGCCGCAAACAAGATAAGCCCGGTCGGCCGCAATACTGAGGCATTCCCGAAGCGCGGCTCCTGCCTGTTCCGGTCCCATACTCACGACGACGATTTCCGTATCCGGCTTCTCGTCCCGGATGCGCGCCGCCGCCTCCAGCGCATAGCTGTCAAAGGGGTTCAGGATGCTCGGAACTCCCGCCCGGATCAGCGAATTTGTCACCGGATCGATCCGGATTTCAGTGGTATCCGGCACCTGTTTGACGCAGATGAGTATCTTCAATCGTGTTTCCTCGCTTTCCATATATAACATCAATTATAGTATACACGATCAAGGAAGACTTGTCAAAGCATACACAAAGAAAAACTGACATACAGGATCGGTTCCATATATGTCAGTTTACGGGTTTGCCGCTTATCCGGATCTTACTTGATGTCGCGCTTATTGAATACCAGAATTCCAATCACCGTATTCAAAACGCTGAAGAACACATAGGACCCCATTCCTTCCGCAAACATCAGCCCCCTTGAGTCTCCTCCGTTTCCGGCGAGAAGCCCCAGGACACTGAAGCTCTGGAGATTAAAATAATTACTGCAGTAGGTAGGAATCAGATAGAACGCATATCTGTACTTTTCCTGGCTCCCGATGAGCATCAGTACGGAGCAGAGCGCCACGAGCACAATTGCTGCAACAACCGAGAAAATGATCGTCGGCGCGATGTTTCGAAGCACCATCGCGAGCATTGTCGAAAGGGTCGCCATGAAGACAAAGGACATGGTTCCGTACAGGACAAAGTACAGGATCTCCAGTCCCATATTAACAGAGGGATCCTTTTTGAAATCAAAGAACAGAAGCGAAAGTCCGGTCGTTACCGCCGCATAAAGCGTAATCATGACAACGGAGAAAATGATCGACGTCAGAAGGTGCGAAAAATAAATATCCGTCCTGCGGTTTCCGGCAATCACCTTGTTTCGGAGCGTCCCGTTCGTATAATCCGAGCATACGAGGATTCCGGCAAATGCCGGTATTACGAGCCCGATATTATTCGTCAGAGAATAAGCGGACCCGACGATGGTATTGGCGGTAAAAAGCGAAACAGCTTCTTCTCCATCTTCCATTCCGATTCCCGCAAGCGCATTGATGCCGACATACATAAGCACGAGAAGCACCGGAAAGGCAGCGACAAGAATCAGGGCCACCATTGTGAGGCGGCTTTTCAGCATACGGTAAATATCCGCTTTCAGAAGTCTTTTCATGCGATACGCCCCCTTCCCAGAAGCCGGATGTAGTGGTCTTCGATCGTTTCCTCCAGCGTGTTCACAGAACGCACCGAAAGGCTGTTTTCAACAAGGATCTGCATGATCCGGTTCAGGTCCGCGTCGCCGTAGACCACGATTTTTCCGTCTGATTCGCTGATTTCCGGGAAAGCACCCTGCGTCTTCAGCGCCGAATACATCGCAGGCGGGTCCATGGCGTCGATCACGATCCTGCGCCGCGCATTCTCATGCAGGTCTTTCATCCGGATTTCCTCGAGAAGTTCGCCGTGCGAAATCACGCCGATCTTGGTGCAGATCTTATCGAGTTCCGACAGGATATGGCTTGAAATCAGGAAAGTCACGCCTTCCCGGTTCAGTCTCAGGATCGTTTCCCGGATCTCAATGAAGCCCTGCGGGTCCAGTCCGTTCATCGGCTCATCGAGAATCACGAAATCCGCATCCGAAACCATTACCATCGCAATTCCGAGCCGCTGCCGCATGCCAAGAGAAAAGTTTCCAGCTTTTTTCTTCTTAATCGCCTCGTAATCCAGCCCGACGCGCGAAAGAAGCTGAATAAGCTCCTCATCCGTTTTGCTGACGCCGACAATATTGCACTGTACCCGGAGGTTCTCAAGCGCCGTCATGTAGCGGTTCATCGTCGCCGTTTCCACGATTGCGCCGGTACGTCTCCGCACCCCGTAAATATCTTTGGACTGATAGGGAATGTCATACAGCGAATATGTGCCTTCCGTCGGTGCAGAAAGCCCGGTGACAAGCCGGATCAGTGTCGTCTTCCCGGCACCGTTCTCTCCGACAAAGCCGTAGATGTCGCCCTGTTCGATATGCATGGAGACTTTGTTCACTGCGAGATGTCCTTTATAGGCTTTGGAAAGTCCCTCTGTTGTCAGAACATTCATCTTTGTTTCCTCCTCCCGGCCTTCTCTGAAAAAAGCCTGTATGGTTTTCACAGTTTCAGAGTATACTACAAACCGTCTGAAAAATACACCCCTGAAACGGAGAAAAAACAGCGGTTTATTCGCCGAACCCGGTCAGGGAGTGTACCGCATTTCCGGTACTGCTCCGTAAAACGTATATAAAAAGCACCGAAATCTCCCGTTTTTTGCAGCTTTCCATTGACAAAACCGCTTCCGGATGCCATAATCATGATAAGAATCTTTCATAAAAGGAGCCGCATAGTATGAAAAAATCTTTCAGAATCGCTGCGCTGTGTCTCACGGCAATCATGGTAATCGGCCTGTTCGCGGGATGCGGCAAGAAGAACAAACTGGTCGGCACATGGGAAGCCGTCGATGCCGGCGGTAAGCCGACCGGAGACATTCTGACCCTGGCCAGAAACGGACAAGGCTCGATCAAAGACGCCGACAGCGGAATGAGCGGAGACGTCAAGTGGTCCGTCAAAGGAAACACAATCACGATGACCGTGTCAATCTGCGGAATGTCGGAAACCACCGAAGGCACATACACCGTTTCGGGCAAAAAGCTGACAATAATCACCGATGAAGGCGCCAGCTACTACATCAAGAAATAGTCCGGCTTCCTAAGCCTCAGCCGGAGTAAAAAGGACCGGTTCCCAGAACAGATACTGAGAACCGGTCTTTTCTGTTTGAAAACCGCTTTCTCTTAAGAAAGGAGCCCTGCTTGCTTCCATACATTTATATCGGGCCGCTGAAAATCTCCTTATATTACACAGCGATGGTGCTGGGGTACGCCGCCATGCTTGTCCTGATGCTGCTTCGCAGGAGGCGCGAACTCTACCGTCTCAATCCCATAAAATCGGTCCTTTTTGCCACCTTTGTCCTGATCCTCGGCGTTCTGGGATGCAAGATTCTGTTTATCCTTGAAAACATCCCTTATATCCGCAAAAACGGATTATCTTTCGGGGGGTTTTCCCTGTTCGGCGCAGTCCTTCTGGTCCCGCTTCTGATGCCGCTTCTCGGAAAGCTTCTGCGTCTTGATGTCCGCGCATCACTGGACTCCGCTGCAATCTGCTGCGTCGCCATGCTCGGCACCATCCGGGTCGGCTGCTTCCTGAACGGCTGCTGCGGAGGAAAAATCTTCATGTTCGAGCATTTCGACTTTTCCTTCCCGACCCAGCTCATGGAAAGCGCCTGCGACTTCCTGATCCTCTTCTTCCTCCTGAAGAAAGAAAAAGACGGCGCCGCGAGCGGCCTTCTCTACCCGTTATTCCTGCTTCTGTACGGATCCGTGCGGTTCTCGATCGAATTCCTGAGGTCGACGGAAAAGGACTGGGCAGGGCTTTCCCACGCCCAGTGGTTCTCCATTGCCTCCATCCTGATCGGCGCGGTATTTGTAATCCGAAAGGTACAGGAGAAAGAACTCCCTCAAAAAAACGCCTGACGCCCGGGTTACGGATCAGCCGGGAAAGGTTCTCATAAAGAAAACGGAAGAACGGGGTTTTGTCCCGTTCTTCTGTGCTGGCAGGAAATTCATTGTTTTCTTCCCGAATGTGTGATAATATGTGATAATATAAGAAAAACACCGAAGCACAAGGGAGAGAAGTATGAATAAGTATTATCGCTACCCGTCCATGCAGTACTGGGGAGACGGAACGGATCTCGGCGGAACGGCTCTGTTTGATGAGGAGAAGCTGAAACTCAGCGAGAGCGGAAAGTTCCTCGCGGACGCGCGTTCGGCGCGCTACCTGTATTCTTCTTTTGAAGACCCGAAATATGCAGAGTTCTGGGCCTCAATGGGCTGCAAAATGGAGATCCGGGAGACCAAAGGGGAACGGTGGGCGCTGTTCCTGCCGATGGATGTGTTTGACGAGCCGGAAAAGAAATATCCGATCCTGACCATCGTCCGCCCGCTTCAGTATTATGCCATGACTTTCTACAGGGATCTTTTCGAGATGGCAGCGCAGGGCGAATTCATTGTCATCTGCTACTCTTCGGAAAGCGCAGAACAAAACAGGGTGCTTGCTGACATGCAGGATGAAGTAATCCGGGAATTCCACGCCGATCCCGAGCGGATCTACATTACCGGGCATTCGCATTACGGCGCGCTCGCGGTGGAATTCGCCTACAGCTTCAAAGAGCGGATCGCCGGAATCGCGCAGATGAGCGATGAGGCCGGCGTGATCCTGGATTTCAACGGCATCGACCAGGAGCGGCTCGAACTGATGCACGGCTATGATATGCCGCTCATCAACATCGGCGGAACAGCGGATATGTGCGGCATCTTCCCGATCAACGACAACGCGAAAGGGATTCCTTTAGACGGCCGTATGGCGCGTGTAGGCTTCAAAATGGAGAAAGACGACCGCATCAAGAGCTGGCAGAAAAAAATGTACGCGATGCGCTGTAAAGTCCCGACGACGGAAGAAATTGCCGCCGCCGGCCGGACAGAAGCGGAACGTGTCTTTGGTTATCCCGCAGACCGTATGTACCGCTTCTATGCTGAGAACACCGACCATTATGTGGCGGATTTTATCAACACCGACGGCCGTTGGCATTTCCGCACCGTCGCAATCGAGAATCTTCCGCACGCAACCTGTCATACGATGAACGAAATGGCCTGGTCGTTTTTAAAGCGTTTTTCCAGGAACCGCGAAACCGGAGAAGTGGTTGAACTGTACTGACCCGGATTCTTTGAAAACCGCATGGGAAACCCGGGCTTCGGAAGAAAAAGCATGAAAAGCGGACGGAATGAAATCTTTCTGCTTGCATGCGCGGACCGCAGATGATATACTCTTTCTGTACGGACAGCATGCAGCGCAGAATCAGTTATATGAATTCAATATACAGGAGGAAAAAGAATGGCAGTCAATCGTTTTGTATTAAACGGCATTTCCTATCACGGACACGGTGCGATCAATGAGATCCCCGGGATCATCAAAGCACGCGGCCTGAAAAAAGCTTTCGTGGCATCGGATCCGGATCTTGTGCGCTTCGGCGTCACCGCCCGCGTCACCGATCTTCTCTCAGAAAACGGAATCCCCTTTGAACTGTATTCGGACATCAAGCCGAATCCGACCATCGAAAATGTCCAGCACGGTGTGGATGCTTTCCGCGCATCCGGTGCGGACTTCATGATCACAATCGGCGGCGGCTCTTCGATGGATACCGGAAAGGGCATCGGCATCATTGTCAACAACCCCGAATACTACGATGTCCGCTCTCTTGAAGGCGTTGCACCCACGAAAAACCGCACCGTCTTCACCATTGCGGTCCCCACAACCGGCGGAACCGGCGCGGAGTCCACGATCAACTACGTTATCACCGACGTCGAGAAGAAGCGTAAATTCGTCTGTGTCGACCCCAACGACATCCCGGATGTCGCGGTCGTCGATCCGGATATGATGTCTTCCATGCCGAAGGGTCTGACCGCCTCCACCGGTATGGACGCACTGACCCACGCAATCGAGGGCTACACCACCGGAGCGGCCTGGGAACTGTCCGACTGCCTGAACCTCGAAGCCATCCAGCTGATCGCGAAAAACCTCCGGAAAGCCGTTGCAAACGATCCGGACGGCCGCGAAGGC
>CACYBV010000045.1 GCA_902772745.1 uncultured Eubacteriales bacterium | reverse complement strand
TGCTTTCTTCGGGAGCTGGATCTTCCCATCGACGCAATCTCCCAGATCCTGAAGGAGGACCATCCTGAGAAGGTGATTTCCCTGCTGATCGAACAGCAAGAGAAGGCTCTTTTAGATGAAATCACTGACAAAGAGGAAAAACTGGAAAAGCTCCGTGAGCTGAAAAACGGATTAAAAGGCAAAGCAGACTTCTCTCTCGAAACCATCGGTGACATAGCCGTCATTATGGAAGGAAAGAAAAAACTGAGGAGAATGCGCTGGATGATGCTTCTGACCGGAATCCCGGTTACGGCGCTGCAATGGTTTTCCGTCATTTTCTGGATTGTCGAAGGCATATGGTGGCCGTTTGCCGCCTGGGTACTGATGGCTGCTGCGTACGATTAATGATGGCCCTGAACGTCATTGAACGGCTGCTGGTGATTGATTTTTCGATCGAATTCAAATATAATGGATTGCACAGCCAAAAAGAGGAGGAATGATCATGAAAAAAGCAACCGGCATTGCAGCAATTGTCATCGCATCAGCGACATTCTGTCTGTCCCTTGTCAGTCTCTTCCTGTCGCTTTCCAGTCTTCGCGAAAAAGCGGCAGACAATCAGGACACACAATATGTTCTGTACCTCGGAACCAATGACAAGGACACGAACGCGCCGGTTTTCAGCCCGGAAGACGCCCGCGCGGAAGCGGAGAAAATACTGATCAGCCACTTCGGCGGCTACACAATCCAGGATGCGCAGGGCGGCTGGGAAGACGCCGGCACGCTCTATCAGGAATATACGCTTGTGATTTACTTAAGTGATACTACACTTGAAGATGTTCATGCAGCTGCAAAGGATATGATCAGAACCTTTAACCAGAGTTCTGTGCTGATACAGTCAAACCGAACCGTTACGGAATTTTATTCCGGGGAAAACTGAAATCGGTATACAGAAAGGAACACCTGACGGATGACTGCGGTTTTCCGGGCTTCTGATCCCCTTTTTCGGCTTCTGGCTGGACATTCTGTTTCTTTCCTCCCCAGGCAGTATACTGAATATAGGAATCATATAGAAAGTACCGACGGTATCAAATACGGCCGATTACCATTGCGGGGAGAGGAGGTGCAGCGCTGTGATTATCAATACCGGTCAGCGGACGGATATCCCGGCCTTCTATGCCGAGTGGTTTGCAAACCGGCTGAAAGAAGGCTTTGTCTGCGTCCGAAACCCCTTCAATCCGAGTCAGGTCAGCCGCTACCGCCTCGATCCTTCGGTCGTGGATGTGATCGGTTTCTGCACGAAAAATCCTGCGCCGATGTTTCCCTATATGGACCTTCTCTCGGATTACGGGCAGTACTGGTTCGTTACCATCACGCCTTACGGACGGGATATCGAGCCGAATGTTCCGGACAAGCACCGACTATTGGAGGACTTCCGGAAGCTCTCCGGGATGGTCGGCATTCATTCCATCGGCTGGCGCTATGATCCGGTGTTCCTTTCCGAGCGCTATACGACGGCTTACCATCTCCGCGCTTTCGAACAGATTGCATCTGCCCTCGACGGTTATACAGAAACCGCCGTCATCAGTTTTATCGACCTCTATCCGAAGGTCCGGCGGAATTTCCCGGAAGCACGGGAAGTAGCAAAAGAACAGCGGCTGACACTCGGAAAAGCATTTATCGAAATTGCTTCCATGCACGGGATGACCGTCAAACCCTGTGCGGAGGGCGATGAACTATCGGCTTACGGCGCCGACTGCAGCGGATGCATGAAGATCAGCGATTACGAGAAGGCCATCGGAAAGCGCCTCAATGCCCCGAAAAAGAAAGGCGCGCGGGCGGAATGCGCCTGTTACCTCTCCTGCGACATCGGGGCATATAATACCTGTAAGCACCTGTGCAGGTACTGCTACGCCAATGCGGAACCCGAAGCGGTGCTTGAAAACAGCCGCCTGCATGACCCAAAGTCTCCGTTTCTGATCGGGAACTTCCGGGACGGCGATGCGATCCACGACGTGCCGCAGAAGTCCTGGGTCGACGGGCAGACCAGTCTCCCGCTGTTCACCTGAGCCGCCGCAAAGGAGGTGTTATAAAATGAACCAGTCCGAACGTCTGGATTATCTTCTGGAAAAGTTTATTGACGATTATGAGGAAACCGCCCGGAAAACTGTTTCCCGGCGCGCGGAAGCGCACGGGGCATACAGGCGTATGGAATCGCCTGAGGATCCGGAAGAAAAGAGGCGTCTTCTCCGCTCGCTGATGAACATCCGGATGCCCAGGATGCTCTCTCCCGCCGTGCTTAAGGTCCAGGATGAGTACCTGCAGGCGCGGAACCGCGAAAACGGAATTGTGTATCTTTCGGACATTCCGTCGATTGCGGATCGGGGCAGCCGCCATGCTGTCGGAGACCGGCTTTCCGTCTGGCAGGGGGACATCACGCGGCTTTCCGTCGATGCGATCGTAAATGCCGCCAATTCGCAGATGCTCGGCTGTTTTGTGCCGATGCACAGCTGTATCGACAACTGCATCCATACTTTTGCGGGGATACAGCTGCGGGCGGAATGCAGCAGGAAGATGCAGGAACTTCGGGCAAAATACGGTCCCGATTACGAACAGCCGACAGCGGTTCCGATACTGACGGACGGATACAATCTGCCCGCAAAGAAAGTGATTCATATCGTCGGACCGATTGTACAGGGAGACCTGACCGAAGATCTGGAGCGGGATCTGTCGGACTGCTACAGGAACACGCTGGATCTCTGCCTCGCAAACGGCCTTCGCTCCATAGCCTTCTGCTGCATCTCGACCGGCGTCTTCCGCTTTCCCAACAAACGTGCGGCAGAGATTGCGGCGGAAACCGTCACCTACTGGCTCAGCGCGCACCCGGATGCCATGGAAAGAGTTGTTTTCAATGTTTTTAAAGATGAGGACAAAGCATACTATGAACACGAACTATTCTGAACTTCCGAACGGGTATACCGAAACCATCAGCAAAGGAATCCGCGGCGTCCGAAGCTTCCGCGGCGGGATGACAGAGGGCAGCCTCTCACGAGACCAGGCAGTCGCCCGGCTGAAAACGGAGCTTGCAGCCGCTGACGCTGTTGTAATCGGCGCCGGTGCGGGGCTGTCCACAGCAGCCGGATTCCTGTACAGCGGAGACCGCTTCCGGGAATACTTCGCTGATTTTGAAGAGCATTTCGGCTTCCACGATATGTATTCCGGCGGATTTCATATCATGCAGCAGGAGCCGGAAGTCTCCTGGGCTTACTGGTCCCGATTTGTCTATCTGAACCGCTATACAAACCCGCCGAAGCCGGTCTACCGGAATCTCCTGGATCTCGTAAAGGATAAGGATTATTTTGTCATTACGACGAATGTGGACCATCAGTTCCAGAAAGCCGGTTTTGACAAAGAGCGTCTGTTCTATACCCAGGGCGATTACGGCCTCTTCCAGTGCAGCACGCCCTGCCACAGCAGGACCTACGACAACAAGGAGAGGATCGTGAAAATGGTCCTCTCCCAGGGCTTTATAATCGGTGAAAACAAAGAGCTGATTCCCCCGAAAAACCCGGACGGAAGCACGGATTTTTCGGAGCTTTCCATGTCGGTGCCGTCAGACCTGGTGCCCTGCTGCCCGGTCTGCGGTGAGCCGATGCGGATGAATCTGCGGGCAGATGATACCTTTTCGGAGGATGAAGGCTGGCACAGGGCTTCCGCCGCCTATGCGGATTTCCTCCGCACACATGAAGGCATGCGGATCCTGTTTTTGGAAATCGGCGTCGGCATGAATACTCCGGTGATCATCAAGTACCCGTTCTGGCAGATGACAAAGGACAACCCGAATGCGGTCTACGCCTGCCTGAATTACAATGAAGCCTGCTGCCCTGAAGAGATCAGCCCCCGCTCAATCTGCATCGGCGGAGACAGTGCGGAAGTACTTGAAAAGCTTCTCTGAACGCTCTTACAGAATAGTAAGCCGCATCTGTTTCACAGAAAAAAACCGTTCGAAATCGTCATAAATTGATATTGCAACACATATTGACACGATGTCAGCAGCGAAGCATAATATAGATGCTGACGTCGTGTCAGTATTTATTGCAAAAAAATCTCCGGATATGCCGGTCTCATGCCTGGTACATAAAACCGTCTGTGCCTCCGCAAATACGGTTTTATGAAGCCGGGTCTGTGCTTTTTTACTGGATCAGGCTTTCCGACAGACCGGAGATCCGCCCGGATCAGTCCAAGCAAAGAAGAAAAAACAGAAGCCGGCGATTAACTATGAATATAATAAACCGTCTGATAGAACCGAAGAAACAATGATCTGCCCCGCATGGAGCACGAAACGCTTCGGATGTCATCTTTTGATCCTTCCGTCATTATATAAAGGCAGTATTTAAAAAGCAAGAGCCGGATTCGAATAATGATAACAAGCGGCAGCTGTTTCTCTGTCATTCCAGCCGGAAGCTGCAGACCCGAGCGAAAATGGGAGCAGAAAAATCTGCTTTTTTCGCAGTCGCACTTATACTGTGCTGACACTCCACGGGCAGGAGGCGGCAGGTGGGATGATATTCCGGGTCCTTTCACCGAAATTGACTGATTGCTTTTTTTTCAATATATGCTAAAATATAACAATAGATTAACCTGCAGAAAAGGAGTTTTTTTCATGTCCAATTTCTGGGATTACAGTGTCTGGGGTTTTGTCTGCATGAGCGGAGCGATCCTTCTGTCGCTGCTTCTTGCCAACGGTCTGAAGCGGCTCATTCCGTTTCTTCAGAAATCCCTGATTCCCACTTCGGTTCTCGCGGGACTGATTCTTCTCATCATCTCTTCTGTTTACCGCAGAATCACCGGAACCGCGCTGTTTGATACCGAATTCTTCGGCGGAAACGGCGTGAACATGCTCGAAATCATTACCTATCACGCGCTTGCCCTCGGCTTTATCGCAAGCACCTTCCGTTCGAACAATTCTTCACTCAGCAAAGAACGCAGACGCGACATATTCAACACCGGCACGACGACGGTCGCAAGCTACCTGCTGCAGGCGGTATCGGGGCTTCTGATCACGATTATCGCCGCGAAACTGATGAAAGACTTCTTCGTGGCAGCAGGCCTTCTTCTGCCCTTTGGCTACGGTCAGGGCACCGGCCAGGCTTTAAACTACGGCAGCATTTACGAGGCGGATTACGGCTTTACCGGAGGACGTTCCTTCGGGCTCACGATCGCGGCCTGCGGATTTCTGTCGGCTTCGATCGGCGGCGTCATCTACCTGAATGTACTGAAGAAGCGCGGCAAATACCGCTGGTCTGATGAAAAGGGTACACTTCTTCGGGAATCTGAGATTCAGTCCGAAGACGAAATTCCGATGAACGGGGCGATCGACAAGCTGACCGTCCAGATCGCGCTGATCATCTGCGCATATTTTATCGCATACCTGATCATGCTGCTTCTCGGAACCCTGATCCCCTCCTTCCGCTCGGTCGTATACGGCTTCAACTTCCTCTTCGGCGTCCTCGGGGCGATCCTTGTGAAGCAGGTCATGAAGCTCCTGAAAAAGACCAAACTCAGGAAACGTGAATACTGCAATTCCTTCCTGATGACGCGCATCAGCAATTTCTGGTTCGATATTATGGTGGTTGCCGGTGTGGCGGCGATCCGCATCGAAGTCCTGAAGGGCTACTGGTGGGTCATCCTGATCCTCGCCGTGACCGGCCTCGTACTGACCTTCTTCTACAACCGCTTCATCGCAAAGAAGCTTTTTCCGAAGTATGAGAATGAGCAGTTCCTCGCGATGTACGGAATGCTGACCGGAACGGCTTCGACCGGCGTCATGCTGCTTCGGGAAGTCGATCCGGATTTCAGAACCCCGACCGCGGACAACCTCGTATACCAGAACTTCCCCGCGATGATTCTCGGTTTTCCGATCATGCTCCTTGCGACACTTGCGCCGAAACAGCCCTGGCTGGTGCTTGCAATCGCCGCAGGACTGTTTGTTCTGATGAACCTGATTCTGTTCCGAAGCTTCATCTTCCGGAAAAAGACAAAGAACTGAAATGATTGAAGGTCCTTCCAGGCTTTTGCCGCGGGAGGACCTTTTCTGCATTATAACACCTGAAATACAGGTCGTTCCGGGGCACACCGGGACCGGAAAATTTTCCGGCAGCACCGACAGCGCCGGAGATTTCCGGGATTATCCAAAAACCCCGGGAAGGACAAAGAAAGGAGAAACGCCATGACAAGCTATCCCTGGGAAAACCCGCTCCTGCAGCAGGAAAACCGCCTGCCGGCCCGCGCTCACCTGATCCCCTATGATTCGGAGGAAAAGGCGCTCCGCCGTGAGGAAAACCATTCCGTGTATTACCGCTCCCTGAACGGGATCTGGGACTTCAAACTCGAAAAGTCACCGCTTCTCGTGGATGAAAGCTACACAAAACCGGGCTTCGTCCCGGACGAGAGCTGGGGCAGGATCCATGTGCCCGGCTGCTGGCAGATGCAGGGATACGGCGGACATCCCGTATACAGCGGCGCCCCTTATCTCTTCCCGGTTGAGCCGCCCTATGTTGCGACAGACAATGATACCGGCTGTTACCGCACCGGCTTTACACTTCCGCGCGCCATGGAGTCCATGCGTGTGATCCTTCGTTTCGAGGGCGTCGGATGCATGTTTTATGTCTATGTGAACGGCGAAAAGGCAGGCATGTCCAAAGGCTCGCACATGAGCGCGGAATTTGATATCACCGGACTTGTCCGCCCCGGCGAGAATGTGCTTGCGGTTTCGGTGCTCCGCTTCTCGGACGGAAGCTACATCGAAATCCAGGACATGTGGCATATGTCCGGCATTTTCCGGACCGTGAGTCTCATCGCGGAACCGCTCACCGGTGCAGTCGAAGATCTCTGTGTGCAGGCTAACATGGAGGGAAAGCTCTCGGGAAAGGTCCGGATCCGGAAAACAGCTTCCGATGCGGATAATGAAAATGATGCGTCCGCTTCCCCGGATACGATTCCGGAAATCCGTGCCGTGCTGTATGACGGAAATGTGCCTGTAGGAGACGCGGTGTGCAAGCCCCTTCCGAAAACTTCAGGGGCATCTGGTCCTTACGAGGATGTCTCCGACGCATTTGACGCCGCATTTGAAATCCGGCTTTCCGAGCCGAAGCTCTGGTCCGCGGAAACCCCGAATCTCTACACGCTGGTTGTGGAATCGGGCGGCGTCTTCCTTCCGGTCCGCGTCGGCTTCAGGACAATCACGCGCCGCGGCGTCGAAGTGCTCGTAAACGGACTTCCGATAAAAGCCCGCGGGATCAACCATCACGACACCAACACCGATACCGGCTGGGCGGTCGGACGGGAAGCGCTCCTCCAGGACATAATCCTCATGAAGCGCCACAACATCAATTTCATCCGCACGAGCCACTATCCTTCCGATCCGTATTTCTATGATCTCTGCGACGAATACGGTCTCTACGTACTGGATGAAGCGGACATCGAATGTCATGGGATGACCGCGATCGACTGGGATATGCTCTCGAAAAGTCCCGACTGGAAATATGCCTATGTCAGCCGGACGGCGCGCATGATCTGCCGCGACCGAAATCACCCCTGTGTGTTCGCCTGGTCCCTCGGAAACGAGTCAGGCTACGGAGAGAACCACGACGCCGCTGCACACGCCGCGCGTCTTTTGGACGACCGGCTTGTGCACTATCAGGCTGCTCGGATCATACCGAAATTCACCACCGAAGAACTGATGGCGGATCCCGAGAAGCGTTACGCCCAACGGAAGGCAATGGAGGAAGCGCCCTGGGAGCCCTGTACGGACTTCGAGTCGACCATGTATCCTTCGGTCGAAGCTTTGGAGCGTTTCGCAAACCGCCCGGACGACCGGCCCTTCTTTGTCTGCGAATACGCCCACAGCATGGGCAACAGCCCCGGAAACCTCAAGGAATACTGGGAACTCATCTACCGGTATCCGAAACTTTTCGGCGCCTGCGTCTGGGAATGGCAGGACCACGGACTCCGGGCTTTTACTCCCGACGGAAAGCAGTATTTCGCGGGCGGAAATGATTACGGGATGCCCTTCGAACTGCACGGCGCGAACGGGAACTTCTGCAACGACGGCCTGATCTCCAGTGACAAGGTTCCGCATCCCTCCATGACGGAGCTGAAGAAGGTCTATCAGCCGCTTTACGCTGCACTCCTTTCGGAAAAACCGCTCCGGATCCTTCTCGCCGCGCATGATTCCTTCGTTCCGGGACAGCTTCTGGGACGCTGGGAGCTGGTTTCCGAAAACCAGGTGCTCTCCTCCGGCGAACTGGACCTCTCGGGTCTCCGGCCGCTCACCGAGAAGGAGCTGGAGCTTCCGCTGACGCTTCCGGGTCGGGAGGCCTTCCTGAACCTGCGCTTTACGCTCCGGAATTCGACAAATTATGCGGAAGCGGGCTTCTCTGCGGCTTCCGCGCAGTTTGTCCTGAATGAAGGAATGCGGGTCTTCACAGAGCCCGCGTCAAATGCCGGCGCTATGCTGACCTCCGTCCGTGAGGGCTGCATTTACCGGATTTACGGCGAAGATTTCTCCGTAAAATTCGATCTTCTGCACGGAGAGCTCATCGGCCTCCGCACCGGCGGACAGCAGCTTCTCGAGTCCCCGATGCGTCCGAATTTCTGGCACGCGCCGACGGACAACGATATCAGTTTCGGCCACGGCATCGCGGAAAAATGGCTCGGCCGCGGCATCGACCGGCTGGTCTCGAGACTCACGGAAGAACCCGAAATCCTCGGGGATGATACACTGATCACCTGGGATACACATGCGGTCGTCCGCCAGAGTTTCGGGCGGATCTCGCTTTGTTTCAAAAAGCGCTGGGG
>CACYBV010000044.1 GCA_902772745.1 uncultured Eubacteriales bacterium | reverse complement strand
TGTCTTTTCCGAAGCGGTTCCCGATTTTTGCCATGAGTGGCGCGTACATATCGTTGTTGGTGTATCCGATCAGGTACGGAATTGGAAGAGGATGCCGGATCAGTTCATCAACCGGACCCGGCAGAAGTTTTCCGTCGATCACGGGCATCGTATTGTACACGGAATCTTTCCGCTCGGTTTTGATCCTTTCCACTGCATCAAAGAGTTTTGGCAGCTCCGCTTTCTGAAACTCCCCGAAACTTTCGCAGCCTGCATCTTTCATAAACTGCAGCCAGTATTCATGCGTGGACTCTGCGGGCTTTGGCAGCGCGAACCTCGGGAACATTCCGCCGCCGGACATCATTGCCGCTTTTTGGAACAGTCCTTCATTTTCATGATTCAGGCACAGATACTGGATCGAAATCGCACCGGCGCTCTGTCCGAGAAGCGTGATATTCCGGGGATCTCCGCCGAAATCCGCGATATGCGCCTTTACCCACCGTATCGCTGTGAGCTGGTCCGAAAGCCCGAAATTTCCGTCCCGTCCGTATCGTTTCCGCAGCTCTTCATGGGTGAAATAACCCAGCACCCCGACCCGGTAATTGATAAACACGGAAATGATTCCGCGTTCCGCAAGCCCTGACCCGTCATACGGACTTTCCGAATTGATTCCCGAATCAAACCCTCCGCCGTGGATAAATACAATAACCGGACAGTTTTCAGGCTTCTTCGGCGTGAAAATATTGAGGTTCAGGCAATCCTCGTCATAGCGAAAATCGATCCCCTCACGGTATTCATGCTTGTAAAACCGACGCACCGGGTTTTCAGGATGTTCATGCACGGCCCGGTTCTGGGGGCAGGCGAAGCCGGGCTTTTCGGCGTCCAGAACGCCTTCCCAGCTTTCCACCGGCTCTGCGTACTCAAATCTCCCGGCGTGCGCGTAAGGCACGCCGAGGAATCTGCGGCAGCGCGGGGTTTCAAGGCCCTGAAGCACACCGAGCGCTGTATTTATGAGAATTTCATGATTTCCTTCCGGCATAGATGGCGCTCCGAAAAAAAGTAAATCGGTTTCTGCTTATTGCAGATGGTTAAAAAATACAGAAAGGCCTCCGGTACGGCTGCAGTCTCCAGTATACGCCTGTCGGTACGGAAAATCAAGCATACAAAAAGATTGCGAAATCCCCCGGAATGTATTATGATACCCTCAACATAATCGAACAAATCCGGGAGAGGAGGGACACAATGATTACACTTGAGAAAGACAGACTCCGGGTCACGATCGCGGAGCCGAACGTGGAAAACAATACCTGCCGCTTCAACCGTGCGGGCTTTATCACTTCTGTCGTACTCGACGGAAAATATGAGTTCTGCGGAGATGAACACGGCGGAACCATGGGCGCAGGGCTCTGTTCGGAGATTACGACGGATGTCATGTCTGCGGAAGTGCCGGTTGGGAAGAAATTCCCCAAGTTCGGCGTCGGTATTCTCGGGAAATTCGAAGACCGGCCATATAATTCGCAGAAATTCTACGAGGTGGAACCTTTTGAAATCCGCAGCGAGGCTTCGGAAGACAAGGCGGTTTTTTATACTGAACCGCGGGACTTCGAAGGGTACGCGCTCCGGGAGAAGAAAACTGTCGTGATCCATGACAATATTCTGTATGTCGACTATGAGGTTGAAAACGCCGGGAGCCGGGACTTTCTGTATTCCGAGTACTGCCATAACTTCCTGACGCTGGATTTTGAAGGCACGAGAAACCAGTACAACCTCAACATGCAGATGGGCAACGCCGGATTTCCTTACGAGTGGCGGCTGATGTACAGCCCGAGCGGACTTTTTATCAAAGCGCGCGATTACTTTAAACCGCATCATCACAACATCTGGTCGCCGGGCTTTGTCATTTCCCCGGAGGTTTATTTCGTCCGTCAGCTGGCGCCCGGGGAGAAGGCCGCTTACAGAAGAGAGTACGAGTTTGACCGCTTCGTCTGGGAGAGGAAGAATTAAACCGGGAACGAAGCTCTTGTTCTGGAAAAATGAAATGAAAAATAAGAAAGGAAAGCACCGCTTGTCAGGTCATAAAATGCTGCGACAGGCGGTGCTTTTTTGTAAACCGGTGATTATTCAGAATTAAAACCGAAAAATTTCAGGAAATTTCAGAAAAAAGAAACCCAAATCAGGGTTTGTACTGTCTGTATAGTAGGGAAGGGAAAAAGAAGATCAAAGCTTCCCGGGCTGCGGGACGGATCGGTCCTGTGATCACATCTTCCGCATAACAGTAAATTTCGAGGTGGCAAGACATGAAAAAAAGCAGTATGTTTCTGTATATTCTGGTTGGTGCGGCGGCTGATTCCGCGCTCTACGGCATCGGACGTCTGTGGGACTTTTTCAACCTGCTTTCTGATATGGACTGGAGAAGCTGCATTCTTGCTTTTGTCCTGGTTCTTGCCGGGTGGCTGATCCCGCATACTTTTATCGACGGCAATGCAAAAGCAAACCGCTCCTACAGATGGGCAGGCATCATTCTGATCCTTCTTGAGAAGACGGCGCTTGCAATCCTCTATATCCGCTGGGCTGAAGGCAGCAGGGCAGCCGTTGTCATCTGCCTGACCGCCATTCTGCTCGGACTTGTTTTCGACGTCAGCCGGATTTCGATGACTCACGAGGAAATGGAAATGTATGACAATGTTAAGGAAAGAGGAAAAATCGCAGGACAGATGCGGTAAGGGATATCGGATACAGGTACGGACGGATTGAAAGCGCTTGCCGGAAGGCAGGCGCTTTTTATATAAAATAGAGATTTATGCCGGAAAACCGCTTGACAGAATTCAAATGATGTGCTATAACAAACATATGAACAATCGTTCAATTGTTCAAACTTCAGAAAAGGAGTGAACCCATCATGCAGCTGGAACGTTTTGAACGCTGTGAAGTGAATGAAGTCCACCGCGATCTTGTGGAGCGCGTGATGGCGGATATGCCCGATGAGGACATGCTGTATGAGCTGTCGGAGCTGTTCAAGGTTTTCGGCGATTCGACGAGAATCCGCATCCTCTACGCGCTGTATGAAGCGGAAATCTGCGTCTGTGATCTCGCGGAAGTGCTGAAGATGTCGCAGAGCGCGGTGTCGCACCAGCTTCGGAACCTGAAATCCGCACGGCTCATCAAGTCGCGCCGCGAAGGAAAGCAGGTGTTTTATTCGCTGTCTGACGACCATGTGGCGAATATCATCGCGATGGGCAAGGAACATATCGAAGAGTAAAGAAAGGGAAAAGCAATGAAGAAGAAATTCGACCTGGACAACCTGGACTGCGCAAACTGCGCCGCAAAGATGGAAGACCTGATCAAAAAGATCCCCGGCGTGGAGGACGTTTCCGTCAATTTCCTGACGCAGAAGATGACGCTGAAAGCGGATGACGCGCGCTTTGACGAAATTGTGAAGGAAGCTGCAAAGTGCGTAAAAAAGGTGGATTCGGATACGACACTGCTGGTTTGACGGGAAAGCATAATTCCTTCCTGTTCTGGGAGCAACTCTATGAACAAAAAACAAAAGCGGACCGTCGCGCGGATTATAACAGCGCTTGTCCTGCTCATCTTATTGATTATACTTGAAAAAACCGGGAATCTTTCTTTCCTCGACGGCAGGTGGTATGCCTTCGTTCCTTTTCTCCTTCCCTACCTGCTCGCTGGCTATGACGTGATACTGAAGGCTGCGAAAAACATCGCGCATGGGCAGGTTTTTGACGAAAACTTCCTGATGATGATCGCAACATTCGGCGCTTTTTTCGTTGGAGAGTATGCGGAAGCATCGGGCGTCATGATCTTCTATCAGATCGGCGAGCTGTTCCAGGGCATCGCGGTTGGAAAGAGCCGGAGATCGATTGCGGCGCTGATGGACATCAGCCCGGAATACGCCAACATTGAGCGGGACGGGGAGCTCGTGGAAGTCGATCCGGATGAAGTGCACCCCGGGGACCTGATCGTCATTAAGCCCGGCGAACGAATTCCTCTGGACGGAACGGTTGTGGATGGCTCGTCGATGATTGACACCTCAAGTCTTACCGGCGAGTCGGTTCCGAGATCCGCCCGCGAAGGCGATCCGGTGATCTCGGGCTGCATCAACGGCTCGGGAACGCTCAGGGTGCAGGTGAGCCGGGAATACGAGGACTCGACGGTCGCGAAGATCCTGGAGCTCACGGAAAACGCCAGTTCCCGTAAGTCCCCGATAGAGAATTTCATCACCCGATTTGCGAAAATCTACACGCCGGCTGTGACGATTGCGGCGGTGCTGCTCGCAGTCATTCCGCCGCTTCTTTTCGGGCAGGACTGGATGGAGTGGATTAAAAGAGCCTGTACTTTCCTCGTTATTTCCTGCCCCTGCGCTCTTGTCATTTCCGTGCCGCTGGGCTTTTTTGGGGGGATCGGCGCAAGTTCCCGGATCGGTGTGCTCGTAAAGGGCAGCAATTTCCTCGAAGCACTTTCTCAGGTGAAAACGATCGTATTTGACAAGACCGGGACACTGACGAAGGGCGAATTCAGGGTGCAGAAGCTGTATCCGGCGGAAGGCGTGTCGGAAGCGGAGCTCTTAAGGAAGGCAGCGCTTGCGGAAACCTATTCGACCCATCCGATTGCGGAAGCCCTGCGGGCGGCCCAGAGGGAACGCTTATCGGAAAAAGCAGCCCGGACTGCGGATCAGGATGCTCCGGGCACAGGGGATTCCGGCAGATCCGAAGCGGATGATTACTTCGTCACGGACGCGCAGGAAATCGCCGGGAAAGGCCTGTCGGTCCTGATTGACGGGAAGCCGGTACTCGCCGGGAACGCAGCCCTTCTCCGGGATGCGGGGGTGGATTTTTCCGAAACGGAAGACGCGGGAACCGTGGTTTATCTCGCGGAGGACGGACGCTTCCTCGGTTCTGCCGTCATCTCGGATTCCGTCAAGGAAGGCGCGAAAGAGGCGCTCGAATCCCTGAAAAAAAGCGGTGTCCGGGAGACGGTCATGCTCTCCGGAGACCGCAGGAAAGCCGCCGAAACCGTTGGCGCGGAACTCTCGATAGACAGTGTGTATTCGGAGCTTCTTCCGCAGGATAAGGTCACGAAGCTGGAGGAAATCCTCAGATCCGGGACCGGGAAGGACAAGACCGCCTATGTCGGGGACGGCATCAACGACGCGCCGGTTCTGTCCCGGGCGGATCTCGGGATCGCGATGGGGTCTCTCGGATCCGATGCGGCAGTCGAAGCCGCCGACATTGTACTCATGGACGACGATGTCACCAAGATCGCAGAGACCATGAAGATTGCCCAAAAAACGCTCCGGATCGTCCGCGAGAACATCTGGTTTGCACTCGGAGTTAAATTTGCGGTGCTGATTTTAGGTGCATTCGGTCTTGCTTCCATGTGGCTTGCGACTTTTGCGGATGTCGGGGTGGCGGTGATCGCGATACTGAATTCGATGCGGATGCTCAGAAGAAAAGCCGGTTAACTCCGTAAATCTCCGCCTTGCCATTTCTGAAAAACTATGCTAATATATCAGACGGGACCTGGGAAGATTTCAGGCCCCGTTTGTGCGTATAAGAAAATTCGGAGAGCATAGAAAATGAACGTTTCTTCCGCCGGATCCTCCGGCTTCCGTCAGAAATTCATCGGCGACAAAGCTTTTTACCGGACAATTCTCGGGGTCACCGTTCCGATCATGATCCAGAACGGCATCTCGAGTTTTGTCAATATGCTCGATAATGTCATGGTCGGGCGGATCGGCACCGAGCAGATGTCCGGCGTTTCGATCGTAAACCAGCTCGTTTTTATATATTTCCTGTGTATTTTCGGCGGGATGGGCGGCATCGGGATCTTTACGGCCCAGTACTACGGGAATAATGACCAGGAAGGCGTGCGGGCGACTTTCCGCGCGAAACTCTGGCTTGGCGTGATCCTGACCGCGATTGCCCTTGCAGTTCTCGGACTGTTCGGACCTCAGCTGATCGACCTTTTCCTGAATGAAGGCTCTGAGACCGGAGATCTCGCGGCGACACTCCGCTATGCCGAGGGCTACATGAAGATCATCTTCCTGTCTTTCCCGGCTTTTATCGTGCTGCAGGTCTATGGTTCGACACTTCGCGCCTGCGGGGAAACGGTGCTTCCGATGAAAGCGGGCGTTGCGGCAGTCCTGACGAATCTCGTACTGAATTACCTTCTGATCTACGGCGTCAGGATCGGCGGCGTTGAGATCATTCCGCAGCTCGGGGTCAACGGTGCGGCGATCGCGACGGTCACTTCCCGTTATGTCGAGATGCTGATTATCGTCCTGTGGTCGCATACACATACCGAAAAGGCGCCGTATATCAAAGGGATTTACCGGACGTTCCGGGTGCGGAAGTCGCAGCTTAAGAGCTTTGCGATAAAAGGCTCGCCGCTTCTTCTGAACGAATGCCTCTGGTCGATCGGCACTTCCTTCCTTGTCCAGTGCTATTCAACGCGCGGGCTTGATGTCATCGCGGCTTTCAATATCAGCAATACGATTTCCAATATGTTCAGCATCGTCTTCTTCTCGATGGGCGACGCGGTCGCGATTGTCGTCGGCCAGCTTCTCGGGGCAAACAAGATCCAGGAGGCGAAAGACACCGACCGGAAAATCATTGCTTTTGCAGTGGCTTTCAGTATCATTACGGCAGCGCTGATGGCTTCCGTTTCCTGGCTTTTCCCCAGGATCTACAATACGAATGATACGGTCCGCCACCTTGCGACCGTGCTGATTGTTTGCTATGCGCTGTTCTCGCCGATGATGGCCTTCTGCCACTGCACCTATTTCACGCTCCGTTCCGGCGGAAAGACGATCATCACCTTTCTTTTCGACAGCGCATTCACCTGGGTTGTGAGTGTCCCCATCGCCTTTCTTTTGAGCCGCTTCACCGCTCTGCCCGTAGTTGCGATCTACTGCAGCGTGACGGCGGCGGACATCATCAAGTGCATTATCGGCTTCATTCTGGTGAAGAAAGGCGTCTGGGCCAAAAACATTACAGAGGATATTTAGGAATTTCAATGAGAAACAGACTGGATCGAAGTGAAAAAATCGCAAGGATTCTGAAATACCCGGCGGTCCTTTTTACGGCGGGCTTTGTGGTGCTTCTGGTTTTCCTGTTTGCGAAGCCCGCAGCGGCGGAACAGGATTTTGAACTGGCGCATGACTATGAGACCGCGGCGGAAGTGGACGGCCGGGCGCTTCAGTATCTCCGCTCTGTCAATGAACAGCCGGTCGGGGAAGTGATTGCCGATATGGCCAGCGTAGACGAGAGCCGCAGGGAGTCCGTCCGCGAATCCGTTTCGGAATCCGAGTCCGAGTCGCTTTCGATCGCCATGGAGGAGGCTTCGATTGCCCAGTCCATTGCGGCGGAAGAGTCCTCGATCGCCCAGTCCGAATATGAATCCATGGTGGAGTCCTCGCTTGTCGAGGCCAGCTCCATAGCAGAACAGCAGGCACTGAACGCGCCGCTTGCGGGTTCGCATCTCACGGCGCAGCAGGTCACGTGGAATTGTGACGATACGGACATCCCCTACCTTCGGAGCCTGTTCTCGCACTGCATCGTCATCGGCAATTCGCGCGCGAAAAATGCGGTCGACTGCGGAATTATGACCGAACGTGAAGTGCGTTTCATGTCCGGGGCGCCGGTCGAGCGGATATGGCCTTTCGCGAGAGACATCGCCTACGCCTATTATCCCAAGACGCTTTTTATCGTCGGTCTGAACGATATCGGTTATTATGACGGATCCAATGAGCGCTTTTACCAGGATCTGTATGGAATGATACAGGAGTACAAGTCCATCAATCCGGGTACCGTTTACCTGCAGGAAATCCTGCCCTGTCCCGAAGAGGCGCGGCCGTATTTCTACCGCTTCTTCATGATTCCAGATTTCAATGCCCGGATACAGCAGGTCTGCAACGAGCTCGGCTGCATCTATGTCAGCGCCACGCCGTATGCGGACTTCAAGTACATCAATTCCGAGGACCATGCGCATTACGGGAAGCCGTTCTACTTCCTGTGGGCGCAGACAATCGCGAGCCAGATGCACCTGTGGGAGGACATGGCGGGACTGGGTTATGAGATCCCGTATTCGCTGCCGGTCGACGAGGAAGGAAAACTCCTTCCCTGGGCAGCGGAACCGACAGCCCCGGAGGAACCTTCCGGGTCGGAGGCGGCGGAGTAACGGAAGAAAAGAAAACATTTCCGGTTGAGAAAAAGAGGGTCAAAGCTTGCTGGCATTGGCCCTCTTTTTGTTTTCAGCTGAAAAACCGGTTTACGGATCCGAAAAGACATCTGTGTATAATGGCCCTGTAAACAAAAAGAACGCCGAGTCCGGCGGCGGAATCATTATAGGAAAAGGAGACAGATTGAGGCGTATGGAGGAACTGAGGGGAGGACGGTTCGGAAGCGGTCCTTCCCTCATCATTTTCCCTGCAAATACAAATTGCCCCGAAATACTTTACAAATCCCAAAAGTATGCTATACTTATTTACGGAAAGCCGGAGCAGGACAAGACGTCCGATCCCGGAGGATATACAGTATATGAGCCGGGAGAGCCTGGGAGGCACTCCGGAAAATAAGGAGGTAACATGGGACTTTTCAGCGGAATTAAGGACAAAGTAAAAGGCCAGCTTGCCAACGTCGTCGAATGGCCGAATATGGACGATGATTCCATTTTTTATAAATGGAACAACTCGGAACTGAAGAAGGGCAGCCGCCTCATTATCCGTCCCGCGCAGGATGCGATTTTTCTGTATCAGGGCAAGGTCGAAGGCGTTTTCACCGATGAAGGCGAATATGACATCGAATCTCAGATCATTCCTTTCCTGAGCACCTTAAAGGGCATCAAGTTCGGTTTTGACTCCGGTCTCCGTGCGGAAGTGCTGTTCATCAACACCCGCGAGTTCAATATGAACTGGGGCACCAAGAACGCGCTGAACCTGCCGGTTCAGGGACTTCCGGGCGGCATGCCGATCCGTGCTTTCGGTATGTTTACATGCAAGGTCAGCCAGTATGACATGCTGATTGAGAAGGTTGCGGGCGTACAGAGCTCCTTTACCGTGGACGATGTGTCCCAGCGTGTCGGCGCGGTCAACGACCAGCTCCTGATGAAGTGGATCCTCCGTGAAGGCAAGGATATGTTCAATATCCAGGCCAACGCCTATGACATCAGCCAGGGCATCATGGAAGACCTCAACAAGGAACTCGGAAAGATCGGTATGGAAGCGACTTCCTACCAGATTCAGAGCGTTTCCTATCCGGATTCCGTACGCGAGATGCAGGAAAAGGCGGCCGGAAACGCGATGATCGGCGATGTCAACAGCTATACCCAGATCGC
>CACYBV010000043.1 GCA_902772745.1 uncultured Eubacteriales bacterium | reverse complement strand
TACAGCGCGGTGGACTGTGATCGGGATACCTCCGCGACAGTTGAATACGGTACGGAGATCACCGCATCCGTTGAGCGCGGAAATGTCTTCGGATGCCAGTTTCACCCCGAAAAGAGCGGGGAAGTGGGACTTCGGATCCTCCGTGCTTTCGCGGAACTATAAAGGAGGAATGCCATGCTTATCTTCCCGGCCATAGACCTGTACGGCGGAAAAGCTGTCCGGCTTTACCAGGGCGATTACGAAAAAATGACGGTTTACAGTGAAAATCCGCCCGAAATTGCAGCAGACTTCAAATCAGCCGGCGCTTCCTGCATCCATGTCGTGGATCTTGAGGGCGCAAAAACCGGCGAGACACCGAATCTTCCGACAATTCTCAGGATTCAGGAGGAAACCGGGCTTTTCATTGAAGTCGGCGGCGGCATCCGCTCAATGGAAACGGTGAAAAAATACCTCGATGCAGGCATCGACCGCGTGATCCTCGGAACCGCGGCGGTCACAGACCCGGAGTTTCTGAAAGAGGTCGTCGCAGCATACGGCGGACACATCGCGGTCGGCATTGATATCAGGGACGGAATGGCCGCAATCCGCGGCTGGACCGAGAAATCTGCGTGGCCTGCTTTTGATTTTGCGGAAAGGATGAAGGATTTTGGCGTCAGTACCCTGATCGTTACCGACATCACAAGGGACGGCGCGATGAAAGGCACAAATACCGGGCTTTACCGGGAGCTCCGGGCGCGTCTTTCCCTTCAGATCATAGCATCCGGCGGCGTCTCGACGCTCTCGGATATCCGTGCGCTCCGTGACCAGGACCTGTACGGCGCAATCATCGGAAAAGCCTATTACACCGGCGCAATTGACCTTCGGGAGGCGATCGCTCTCGCCGAAGAAAAGGATACGGAAATATGATTACCAAACGGATTATTCCCTGCCTCGACGTCCGCGGCGGACGCGTGGTGAAGGGAGTGAATTTTGAAGGCCTTCGGGATGTGAACTCACCGGTCGCCCTCGCGGATTATTATTCCCGCTGCGGTGCCGACGAGCTCGTATTTTACGATATAACGGCCTCCTCCGACGGCAGAAGGATTTTCACCGAGATTCTCCGTGAAACCGCGGAAAAGGTCTTTATTCCGCTTACCGTGGGCGGCGGCATCAATACCGTCGCGGACTTTGACCGGGTTTTAAAAAGCGGCGCCGACAAAGTGTCCGTGAACTCCGGCGCGATCCGGAATCCGAAGCTGATTTCGGAGGCCGCCAGGATCTACGGCGACCAGTGCGTGGTGCTGTCGGTCGACGTGAAGCGCGTGGACGGGGAGTTTCGGGTCTTCGCAAAAGGCGGAAGAGAAGACACGGGAATTGAAGCCCTGTCGTGGATTAAAAACGGCGTGGAATCCGGCGCCGGCGAAATCGTGCTGAATTCGATCGATACGGACGGCGTGAAGCAGGGCTTTGACCTTGAGATGCTTCAGGCGGTTTCGGAGATTGTCGACGTTCCCGTGATCGCGTCCGGCGGTGCGGGCTGCATACAGGATTTCCTCACGCTTTTTGATTCGCTTCCCAAGGTGGACGCGGGTCTTGCCGCCTCGATTTTCCACTTCGGAGAAGTGAAGATCGCGGACCTGAAGCGGGAGATGAAGAAGGCCGGGATTCCGGTGCGCATTATAGAATAACCATGTCATTCCGACCGGGGACGCAGTCCCGTATGGAGACATCCGGACAGGGCTGTGTCATATCGGGCGGAGTCGAAGCCGGGACATCCCATAAAGGCTTCGGCAAAGTAAAGGGACCCCTCCGGTTCCCTGCGGCCGTCCGGGATGACATAAAAAGATGGGAGATAATAAGATGATACAACTTTCCGAACTGAAATTTGACGAGCGGGGGCTGATCCCCGCGGTGGTGCAGGACGCGGAGACAAAGGAAGTCCTGATGGTCGCGTGGATGAACCGCGAGAGTCTCGAGATCACGATGGAGAAGGAACTCGCCTGTTTCTGGTCCAGATCCCGAAACGAGCTCTGGCTCAAAGGCGACACGAGCGGCAACTACCAGCATGTGGTTTCCGTGACGGCGGACTGCGACCGGGATACCCTGCTTGTGAAAGTGCATCCGGACGGACCGGCCTGCCATCTCGGGACGAAGTCCTGCTTCGAATATCCGGTCTACGACTCCGACCCGGACACCGAGCCCTTCAGCTATGAAGGCCTGATGCGGCTCATTGAAGGCCGAAAAACCGAGAAAAAGGAAGGCTCATACACAACCTATCTTTTCGAAAAGGGCCTCGACAAGATCCTGAAAAAAGTCGGAGAAGAGACGACCGAAGTGATCATCGCGGCGAAGGCCGAGGACAGAAAGGAAACGATTTACGAGATTGCCGATCTCGCCTATCACGTCATGGTACTGATGGTGGAGCAGGGCATCAGCCTTGAAGACATCCGCAGCGAGCTTGCCAAAAGACATGTTATCGACCATAAAGTCAAACAGGAGAAGATGACATGACGAGACAGGATTTCCATGTCCACACCACCTTTAGCGACGGGAAAAACTCCATGGAAGAAATGGTCCGCGCTGCTGTCGTCCTGGGCATGGACCGCATCGGTTTTTCCGACCACAGCCATACTTCCTTTGACCTTTCATACTGCATGAAGAAGGAGAATTATCCGGCGTATCTTCAGGAAGGCCGGATGCTTCGGGAAAAGTACAGGGAACAGATTCAGATTCTTCTGGGCATAGAACAGGACTATTATTCCGATGTGACCCCGGAGGGCGTGGATTATGTGATCGGTGCGGTGCACTATCTGCATCTCGGGGACGAGTATGTGGAGATCGACTGGGGAACCGACATTATAAAAAAAGCCTGCGAAAAGTATTTTAACGGGGACATTTATGCCCTGACCGCCTGCTATTTCGATACGGTTTCAAAGGTCGTCGAAAAGACTTCCTGTGATTTGATCGCACATTTCGATCTGATCAGTCTGTACATCGAAAAGGATCCCCTTTTTGACCGGAACGACCCGCGCTACATCCGTGCCTGGAAGCAGGCTCTGGACCGGCTCCTTGCGTACGGAATTCCCTTTGAAATCAACACCGGCGCGGTTTCCCGCGGCTACCGGACTTTTCCCTATCCGGACCGGCCGATGATTGACTATATCAAAGACCGCGGAGGACGGCTTCTTTTGTCCTCGGACAGCCACAGAACAGACATGCTGATGTACGGCTTCGGCGCGTATGAACACTTACTATAGGAACCGGCACACTAAAAGGCCTGAGAAAGCGGACCTTTTCTTTGATGCATCTTCCGTTTCGGAGACGGTTCCGGGTCTCCCCGGCAGAAGACACATCAGAAAAAAGGCCTGCTTTTTCAGGCCTTCTGATGCAAAAAGCCTCTGAATGTTCCCTAGAACACCGATATTCCGAAGCTGTTCACCATCCCGTCGAGCTTATAGCCTGCCCTGCACAGCGGGCAGTCATGCGACGAGGTGCTGATGTAGTCGTCGATATCGTCCTGCGTGTTGTAGATCGAAGAGATCGGGAAGCCCTCGCATTCCGTGATACAGGAGAAAATCGCACAGATGCCGACCGGTTCCCCGCCGTAATAGCGGATCGCCTCGACCGCGGCCTGGGCGGTATATCCGGTCGTGACGGAAGCCGCCAGCACCAGTACGTGCTTTCCTTTAATCATCGGCGAGATATTCTCGCGGAAGAGAAGCTGGGAACCGGAGGTATGCTCCGGGGTCACCACATAAATCGTCTCGTGCGCGTTGATGGTGTTCACACCCGCAGCCGAGAGATTCGAAGCCATACAGGCGCCGATCACCTCTGTTCCGTCGAGGCAGAGGACCGAGTCGATCATGGTGCTGCTGCGGAATCTTCCGGCGAGAATCGAGGCGGCTTCCCTGGCCTCCGACAGACGGTGTTTGGTAAAAGTCAGGTCAATATAGTAGTTGATGTGGCTGTGGCTTGTCGCGAAATGCCCGCGGGCAACACGCAGCGGAATCGTACGGTTTCTTGCGGGATAGGTAAAAGTCTGAATCGACATAAACGTTCCTCCTTCCGGTGAAGAATTCCTGGATGAAAAAAGAATCCTTTTTCACTCTGATTGTAGCAGAAAAGGAGGCTTCCGTCAAGTGAGCCCCGGGACGGAAAGCCTTGTCTCAATCCGGAAAGTGTGCTATTATAGAACAGATAACGCAAAAAACGGAAAAGGAGCCGCCGTGTATCTTCTGCTTTTTATTTTCTGGGTCATTCTGAACGGGAAGCTGAGTCCGGAGATTATTCTTCTCGGACTCGGTTTTACTGCCCTGATCGGGCTCCTTCTCCGGCTCCTGTTCGGCTATTCCCCGAAAAAAGAACTGAGGGTTCTTCGGAAGAGCCCTTATTTTGCCGCGTTCTTTTTTGTGCTTGTCTATGAGATTATCCGGGCAAATCTTGCGGTGATCCGTCTGATCGCCCGCGGGGAAAAGAAGCTCCATCCGGTTCTGGTGACCTTCGACAGCGACCTTCGGACGGACTTCTGCCGCTGCCTTCTCGCAAATTCCATCACCCTGACGCCGGGCACGATTACGGTTGAGGCGGAGGATGATGTTTTTACCGTACACTGCCTGTCGGAGCGGCTTTTAGACTGCTCGGACCATAATCCTCTCCTGAGACTTCTCCGGAAAATGGAGGCGTAGATGGAACTTCTGATGCACTACACGCTGGTTGCGGTGATCGGACTTCTCTCGGTGGCGATTCTTTTCGGACTCGTGCGCGCCATCCGGGGTCCGCGCCGGCCGGACCGGATCATGGGAATCAACATGATCGGGTCCTTTTCGACGGCGCTTCTTGCGGCACTTTCGCTGTTCCTTCGGGAAAACTGGCTTCTCGATGTGTGCCTCGTGTACGGACTCTGCAGTTTCCTCGCGGTTGTGATCCTCAGCAAGATCCACATCAGTGAGAGCCGGGACGAAAAAGACGGAAAGGAGGAGAGTTCGCTGTATGAGTGAATGGATCCGCTGGGGCTTTGCCGTCTTCTTTTTTGCCGCAGGTTTTATCAGCATCGCGGCCGCAGTTTTCGGCGTCTTCCGCTTCCGCTTTGTCCTGAACCGGATGCAGGCGGCGGCAATTATCGATACTTTCGGAATTCTGTTCATTACCCTCGGGCTCATCCTGATGGCCTGGGATATGAGCTTTGTTCCGAAGCTCCTTCTGATCCTGCTGTTTCAGTGGATCGGTTCGCCGATCGCGTCACATATGGTCGGAAGGATGGAAGTCCGGACGGAGAAGAACCTGAAGAAATACATGGAGATCCGCAGAAGCCTGCCGGAGACGGCCGCTGAATCCATAGATCAGTCGGCGCATACGGAAATCCGTCCGGAGTTTTCCGCCGGGAGCCCGGAATGCGCGGAGGAGAAGGAGGGCAGAGAATGAATTATATTGAAATCGCCCTGCTCGGACTTCTGATTATCTGCGGTATCGCCGCCTCCCTGACCCGGAACCTGATGGTCTCCCTGATTATTTTCATGGCCTACAGCGTGATCATGTCGATTATCTGGGCTTTCCTGCGCGCACCGGACCTTGCGGTCACGGAAGCTGCGGTCGGGGCGGGCATTTCATCGGTCCTGATGTTTATCACGATGAAAAAGCTCCGGGACATCAACCGGGGATTCACGCAGGAGGAAGGAGGTTCCCATGAAGAAGAAGCTCCTTGATTTCCTGCGGGAATGGGACGAAGGAAACTTTGAATTCAGCATGAAAATGACGGAAAACCAGCTGAAAACCCGTCCGGAAGACCAGGACAGGCTTCCCCCGGACCGCAGCTGGACCCGTACGGAGGTCGCCCGTGCGGCGCAGTCGGAGGAACGCGCCTTCCGGCGTCTCGTTCCGGTGTTCATGGGCGTGTTTCTTTTCGCGGTTGCCGGCTTCCTCCTGTATGTCGTGACGGAAATGCCGGCTTTCGGATCATCGGGGACGCCGGCGAATTCAGGAGAAGTCATGCGGCGCTATGTTGAGTCGGGACTTTCCGAGACCGGCGCCGTCAATATCGTCGCGGGCATTATCCTCGACTACCGGGCTTTTGATACGCTCGGCGAATCGCACGTGCTGTTTGCCGCGACAATCGCCGTTATGATCCTCATGCTTCTTGAGCGGGAGGAAGAGGAACCCATATCGGAGCTTCGGATCCTTCGAAACGATCTCGTGCTCCGGAATACTGCAAAGATCAGCGTTCCCTTCCTGCTGGTTTTCGGCATTTATATCATCCTGAACGGCCATCTCGGACCGGGCGGCGGCTTCTCCGGCGGCGCGGTCATCGGCGGTGCGCTGATTCTGTATTCGACGGCTTACGCGCCGGAGAGCCTGCGGAAAGTGCTGAATCTCCGCTCGTACCGTTTGATCGTGATCGCAGCGCTTGGCTTCTACAGTTTCGCGAAGTGCTATTCCTTCTTCTGCGGTGCGAACGGGCTGGAGACTGTTTTTACTGCCGGGACACCCGGACGGATTTTCTCTGCAGGCCTGATTCTTCCGCTGAATACGGCGGTCGGACTTGTGGTATCCTGCACCATGTACGGTTTTTATTCCCTGTTTACGAGAGGGCGGATCTGATGATCGAAATGCTTTGGAACAACCGAATCCAGGTTGCCGCGGTGATCCTTTTTGCGGTGGGCTTAACGACGCTTCTTCTGCACAGGAACCTGCTGAAGAAGATCATCGGCCTGAACATCATGGACACGGCGGGCTATCTTTTCCTGACTTCTCTCGGGTATATTGAAGGACGGCTTGCACCGATCGTGACGGAGGGCAGTACAGATCCTGCGCGCTATGTAAACCCGCTGCCCGCAGGCCTTGTGCTGACGGGCATCGTCGTGTCGGTTTCCGTGACGGCGGTCATGCTTGCGCTGACACTGCGGCTGTACCGCAGGTACCATACGCTGAACCTGGATGAAATCTACAAGGCGGTGCACCGGGAACAGGAGGAAGAACCATGAATTTCTGCCTGAATTTTCCCCTGTTTCTTATCGTAGGCTCGCTTCTTTCTGCAGTCCTTTCCTGCGCACTCCAAAGAAGTGCCGCACAGATCCTTTCGATGGCGCTGACCGGAATGAGCGCTGCAGCGAATGCGGCGATCTGTATTTATACGCTGAAAACCGGACAAAGTTATACCTATCTCATGGGGCATTTTCCGCATCCCTGGGGCAACGAACTTCGGATCGGGCTCGTGGAGTCTTTATTTTCCATGATTTTCTCGCTGATTCTTTTCATGACGATGCTCGGCGGGCGGAAAACGCTGATCCGGCGCGTGCAGGATATGAAGGGACAGTTTTATTACTGCATGTGCGATCTCGCACAGGCGGCGCTTCTCGTGCTCGTTTATACGAATGATCTCTTTACGGGCTATGTTTTTATCGAAATCTGCACGATCTCATCCTGCGGGATCCTGATGATCCGTGAAAACGGCAAGACGATCCTTGCCTCTGTCCGCTATATGATTTTCAGCCTGATCGGTTCGGGGCTTTTTCTTCTCGGGGTGATTTTCCTCTATGGGATCACCGGGCACCTGCTGATGCAGAACCTCCGGGAAAGCATCGCGGCGATGACTGCGGACGGTTCGTACCGGCTGCCGCTTCTCGCGTCGATGTGCCTGATCATTACCGGCCTTGCCATCAAATCCGGCCTCTGCCCTTTCCATATCTGGATGGCGGATACCTACGGCGCGGCGATTCCCTGTTCGTCCGGAATCCTTTCGGGACTGATCTCAAAGGGCTATATTTTCCTGCTGATCAAAATCATCTTCGATGTCTTCGGAACGGATGTGTTCTACGCGTCGGGCATTCACAACGTCGTGTTCGCTCTCGGAGCGCTCGGCGTCATCGTGGGATCCGTCAGCGCAATCAGGGAGAACAATATCTTAAGGATGTGCGCTTACAGCTCGGCGGCGCAGATCGGTTACATTT
>CACYBV010000042.1 GCA_902772745.1 uncultured Eubacteriales bacterium | reverse complement strand
TTTTGAAATGCTTCGGCTCAAGTTTGTCGCGGTCCGCCCACTCGCCTTCTTCAAAGATCGCGTAGCTTGCGTGGAGGTTCATTTTCGGTTTTCCGGGGATCAGGGACAGCGCTTTGTCGAGATCCGCCATCAGTTCTTCGGGGTTTCTCGCGCGCCCGGGATAGTTTCCGGTGGTCTGGATGCCGCCGGTCAGAGGCTTAGAGGGATCAGTGTCAAATCCCCGTACGTCGTCGCCCTGCCAGCAGTGCAGGCTGACCGGGACCTTTGCGAGTTTTTTAAGCGCCGCGTCCGTGTCGATTCCGTATTTCGCGTACTTCTGTTTTGCTTCCTGATAGCTCATGTTACTTTTCCTCCTCATCAACAGACATCTGTATTTTCAGGTTTCCAAGCGCCGTCGCTTCGATCGGAAGCGCGACGACTTTCTTTTTGGATGCTTCCTCTGTAAGGCGGTTCAGAAAGGCGTTCTTCGCGCCGCCGCCGACGATGTAAATGCTGTCATAGTTCTTCCCGGTGCTTTCCTCGAGGCTTTGAACCGCGTCGCGATAGCAGTATGCGAGGCTCTGATAGGCGGAACGGAAGTAGTCGCCGGGCTTTTCGGGCTTCTCCGGAAGCGCTTTGTCGAAAGCTTCCTTCATGCTTTCCGGTGCCAGGAAGGCCTGTGAATTCGCGTCGATCGTGTAAGGATAACTGCTCTCTTCCGCTTCCTGTACAATCTCCGGGAAAGGTTTCCCGGGGCAGATTTCATCCCGGAGACGGTTCACGAGCCACATGCCCATGATGTTTTTCAGATAACGGATATATCCGACGCCGCCTTCATTGGACCAGTTCTCTTTTTCGCTCAGCTCGTCCGTTTTAGGCTGATCCAGTTTGACCCCGAGAAGGCTCCAGGTTCCGGAAGAGATGAACACCGCATCGTCTTCCATCGGTATGCCCTCGACAGCCGATCCGGTGTCATGGGTTGCACAGAGCACTACGCGGATGCCTTCGTATTCGCCGATTACGGTTCCGGGCTGCTGCAGGGGATGGAACAGCCGCTTCGGAAGGCCGAGACGTTCAATGATCTGCGCGTCGTATTCGCGGCTTTCGGAGTTTACCATCCCTCCGGTTGTCGCATTGGTGTATTCATGGGATCTGACGCCGCAGAGCTTCCACATCAGGTATTCCGGAATCATCAGGAAATCCGTCGCTTCCTGAAGTCTGCCCGCAAGCTTGTCCGCATAGAGCTGGTAAATCGTATTAAAGGGCTGGAACTGGATGCCGGTCCTTCTGTACAGCTCAGAGAAGCTCATGATTTCATGGACTTTCGGAACGATCCGGTCTGTCCTGCTGTCGCGGTAAGCGTAAGCCGGCCGGATCTCTTCATCACCACGGAGTAATACATAGTCCACGCCCCAGGTGTCGATCGAGAGGCTCCGGATCTCCCCGAAACGCTTCTTTGCCTCCGCAATTCCCGCCTTTACATGCATAAGCAGGCTGTCGATGTTCCACTCAAGATGTCCGCTGACCGTTTCCACTCCGTTCGGAAAACGGTATACTTCCTCGGTCTTCAGTTCAGCGCCTTCCTTCCATGCTGCGATGTGGCGGCCGGAACTCGCACCGATATCAATGGCAAGATAGATATTCAAAAGAATCACCCTCCCTTCCTGATGAAATCATTCTACAGGAAAGAAGGGTGAAATGCTATGTCCGGGTTTATCCGAAAAAGTGTCCTCATTTGCAGTCCCTGTATTTCTTCGGAGAGCATCCGAACCGGGCTGCAAATATCCGGTGGAAATAGCTCATGTTTTCATATCCGACCGCATGTGCAATCTCATCCACCTTCCTGTCAGAATTTTTCAGAAGCCAGGCTGTCTGCGACAGTCTTTTTTCCTGCAGGAGCTCCGTGTAATTGTGTCCTGTCTTCTGGTGGATCAGGCGGGAAAGGTACGGAAGATCATAGTGCAGCATTCCTGCGATTTCCGTCAGGCTTCCGTCACGGTAGTTCTCCTCGAGATACCTGAGTACGGCCAGTACAGCCGTCTGCTCCTGCGGCTGGAATTCGAGCGTTTCCGTATGGTTCATCAGCTGGGCCAAAAGAAGCCCCATCGTCAGCTGCAGGATCCCGCGCCGATTCGGGACCTCCTCAAGAAGCGTATACACGAGGTTTTCCAGAAGGTTCTGGACCGGAAGGACTTCCGAAACCCGAAACAGCAGATATCCGGCTTCATTTTCACCCGTAAGGCAGGTGATGATGAAGCGGCGAAGCGGTGTCTCCTCTTCTCCGAGATACGGCAGCGTTCCGGAGAAAAATGACGGCCGTACAATAATGTTGACGGCGATATCATTCTCTCCTGCAGGCCTGATCTCCTGCCGCGCATGCTGACCGAGAAGCAGCAGCTCGCCGGAATGCAGGACAATTTCGTTTCCGTTCACCCGGTGCACCGTTTTCCCGCTGCACATATATACGATTTCCACATAATCGTGCGTGTGTTCCGGAAAGGCAATAAAGCGGGTATGCGGCCGGATCGTAATGTTCTTTCCGGGTGAAAGCAGTTTTGCGCCGGAAATCACGTCATAACTTCCGTCCATATACAGTTCCCGGTCAATTCGGTTCTGCCCGGAGAGAATCTTTTTTTCCTCCTCCGTGATCTCAGACAGCCGTTTCAGGATTTCCTGGTTCATAATGATCTCCGATTGTCCTCACAGCAATTCCCTGCAGACTCCGATCAGCATTCCAGGATCTTCGCTGCGCCGCAGATTGGCTTCATCAAGCCGGCCGGGGTATTCTTCGCAGAAAAGAAGCCGTCAGAATGCTTCGGAAATTTTACTGCAGCAGGCAGACTTTTCCGCTGATTCCGGAAGGCGTTGTGACCGGCGGTTTTTCCATCCCGGCCATCGCCCAGCGGGAAGGGAAGTCCTGCGCTTCCCGTTCGAGCGTCGTCGCGACTTCAATCCGGATCCGGTTTGAGCCGCACTGAAGATACGGCGTCAGGTCGAAGCGGTACACGGGAACGATCTGGATCCCGAGGCTCTGATCGTTGACAAAGACTTCCACGCCTTCATGGGCATCTGTGATCTTAAGGACCGTGCGCGGAATCTCCGGTCCGTTCACAACGAGCTCCTTCTCATACCGCACAAAGCCCGAGAACTTCGGTTCTTCCTCGCCGAGCTGATCCGGTAATGAAACCGGTTTCGGCTCAGAGAATCCCGGATAATCGATGGATTTACAGATGCTCCGCTCAAATCCCTCGCTCCAGTCCGTGCATTTCGCATACGCGAAGAATGTTTTGTCCCGGGCGATCCGCGCCAGATCCTGATCGTCTGCCAGGTCACCCATGAAAATAATACAGCTCTTTTCAGAATCCAGCTGAACCGGAACCTGCTGTCCCTCATATACGCCGGTGATCCGGTTCTCCCAGGGATCGTAGACCGTGAATGGCCCTTTTTCCGGAAGGGTCACTGTTCCTTCATAGGGCTCTCCCGCTTCATTCACAACATAACGGAAGCTTTCCTCCGCCTCATAGTGGCAGATTCGGATCCTGGTGCTTTTTGGTGTCATGACCGCGTCTGAGATCCCGAGACGCTCCGTCACGAAATCTGCAAGACCTGAAAGCGGAACCGTGTAAACACTGCCTTCACCGGATGCGAGTTCTGCGATTGCCTGAACCGCGGGATCGCTTTTGCCGCCCTCGGCCGTGGCTTCCGGAAGCGCGTCGACAAAGACGGTCGGGAAGCCGGATTCCGCAAGCTTCAGAACAGCTTTCGCGGCAGCTTTGGGCATATACTGCATATAGGGCACCAGAAGCACACGGAATTCCTGTCCGTTCACACTCAGCTTCTTCCCGCATACTGTCTGATACTTTTCTTCCGTAAATACATCCGCCGGGATGAAGAAATAGTCGATCTGACGGTCATAAAGCTCGATTGCGGGCTTCTGCAGATACATCTGCTCTCCTGCCCAGTCAGCTTCCGCATTGTACAGCATCGCCGCGGGTACGACCGCCTTTCCGCCGGTAATCAGGGAGCATACGCGGTTCATGTACTTCATCAGTTCGCCGAAATGCCGGTACTGCGGATTGTGTCCGTGCGCATAGAAGTGCGGCGGGCAGTCCGGGTCGGGGAACGCTTTCGCCGTGAATGCATGCGGTACAAAGTAATTCAGGCCGCGCACCATCAGGTGATCCGCAAGGTATTTCTCCATGCGGACGCCTTCTTCCCAGCCGTAGTTTCCGAAAATCTCGCACATCGCCCGGCCTTTTTTCAGCGGATCGATTGCCGCCATGGAACCTGCAAGCTTTCCGAGCGTATAATGCCAGAATTCACCGTCACGCACCGGGTGCAGAAAGTCTCCCTTCCCCTCGTGTTCTCCCTGCGGCAGGATCTGTCCGCCGATATCGTCGATACCGGCCATGTCCTGGCCTGCGAGACCGCGGAAGTAATGGCCGAGACTGGAAACCGTCCGAAGGTGCTGGTGGCTGTCTTCGATCAGGTGCCCGATGTACATCACGCCGTGGGATCTGCACCAGTCCCCGATCTGGAATGAAAAGCATTTCTCGACAAGCCTTGTGACAGCGTCCATATAATCGCAGCGTACCCGCGCCTGCAGGTCCGGATCGAAATCCTGACTGAAGATCAGCGGCAGGTATTTCGTGTAGTTCCCGCCCCACTTTTCCTGAAGACATGTACCCACGCCGTCCGACCAGGCCTGGTCCGAAAGATCGCCGATCTTCTTGTCAAACTCGTAGAGATGACCGTTCCCGATCTCCGGTTCATCCGAGAAGAAACCTGCGATGGTCTTACCGAATTCTTCTTTGTAATGCTCCCAGTGCGGCTCGTAGACCGCTTCGATCAGCTTATGGCAGGAGCGTTCGTCCAACATGTTGATATAGTTTCTGTGCGGGCCGAAGTTCCTGGAAAGGTTCAGAAGCGCGATCTTCCACTCGCCGCCGTCCGGCTTGCGGAATTCCACGGTATCCTCGGAAAGATATGCGGAAAGATCCACAAGATCCGCTTCCGTCCCGCCCTTCTTCATCGCCACCGCCGCAATCAGCCGATCGTCGTCATAGTGCCGCTGTACCTGCCCCTGCATCGTAAAGCCTTCAATATAATTCGGCTTCCAGGGTTCCGCTTCCCGGTAATCTTTCGGAGAAAAGGAAACCTTATCTTCTCCCTCCGGGATTTCAAGATACCGGATCACGAGACTCTGGCGGGAAAGCGCGGGATCCGCATCTTCCATCGCCCCGTTCGCATGGCCGGTCGGGAAGTGGTCGTCGTCGAGGATCCAGACCTGCATCGAGAGCTTCTTTGCTTCGTCTATAATCGCGTCCATATCCGCCCACCACTTCGGGCCGCAGAAATCCGGGTGCGGACGCGACTCGACGCAGACCGCGCCGATGTTCGCGTCGTGAATCACATGCATGTATTTTCTCAGCGTTTCCTCATCCTCGCCGTGCTGCCAGAAGAATGGCAGGATATGGTTTTCTTCCTTCCCTGAAAGGATCTGCTGCAGTTTCATTGAAACCTCCCTATTGTCGGATTATGTTTGACTTTATGTAACTGTCCGGCACCCCGTCAGCAATTGACTGTATTTGTCTGGAGACAAAGCCTCTGACCGTTTGGATGAGAAATGCGCGCCATTTCGAATGAGATGCCGAACAGTTATGATTTTTATACTGGTTCATAAAAGCCGCCATGCCTGTTCTTCCTCGGTGCGGTCGGCGGATCCCGCTATTCTGCCGATATCCTTTCGGGATTCTTCCGCTCGCTCTGCCTGGACGGAATGACGAATATTATGAATACCGGTGAATGCGGATGCGAAGCAGCGTCGGCGCTCCGAAGCGGATATGTTCCTCATCGCCGTTCAGGAGGCGGTGCATCACCCATTCTCCGTCGATGAATTCTCCTTCCTCGATCGACAGGTATTCCGTAAACGGTTTTTCGGGATCGAGGGAGGTAAAAGACGGAATCGTATCATAGCCGAGCAGGTAATACTCATCCGGCGCGGTTTTCGCTGCAAGAAGGGCGCCTGCGCCTGCGCTTAATCCCGGCATAAAGCTGCCGGAAACCGCCATATCGCCGAACTTCATCGTCCGCTCCTCCGGGTCCTCTTCGATCACTGCCTGCAGATCATTCGTTCCGTAAAGCGAAGTGAGAACCGGCATCATGCCGCCGATCAGTTCGTTTACTCTTCCGTAAACCACGGGATCCAGCACGTTTTTCAGCGCCGGGTCGCTCACATCCATACCGACAAGTTCTCCAAGAGAAGTATCCGCCGGCTTTCCGATGTCCTCGATTCCAAACGGCGCGAAGCAGATCGCATGGTACTTTCCAACCGCATACATCAGCCGGGAAGTTGCCCTGAACTGCAGCGCAATCTCGGGGATGAACAAAGGATTCCCCTGCTTCGTGTACTTTTTGCAGGTATCGATATACTGTGGAATATAAATGTCCGGCGCGACCCAGGAAAGCGAGGGGGCTGCGGTCTGGTAGAGTTCCATTACCCGGTATACCGGACCGCCGGAGGGATATTCGCCGGGCTTTCCGCCCTGCACAAGCCAGCAGTTCGCGTACATCGGGATCGGGTACTCTGCTTTCCCCGCCGCCGCGACGGCTTCGATATGCTTCGCCGTATAATATGCCATGAACATCTCTTCCGCAGCTTCGCCGAAGACTTCTTCCCAGCTGCCTTCCTGACAGTGCTCCAACGCTTCTTTGACATCCGGAACCAGTCCGTCCTTACGGGCAAGCAGGCCTTCCACAAGCTCTGCAGGAACTTTTTCGGCAAACGCCGCATCCGCGATATCACTGTGATCCCTTCCGGCGCCCAGGAGCCCGGTTTCGTTCTCCACCTGGATCAGCACCACCGTGTGATCGGTATCATATTCGCGAAGATGCGCGCAAAGCTTTGAGAAAGCCCGGGCGTCCATTTTCGTTGTTTCCTCCGAGAATGCAGACAGCGTCGTATAAGGCATCGGAAAAAACTTGAAGGGGACATTTATGAAATTCAGTCCCTTTTCTACTTCTGCCCGGGGGAAGCGCTTTATATCCGTCTTAACCCAGGCCGGTGCATAAGAGCAGGCGGCGTTCTTCCAGGCTCCGAACCAGAGGATGCCGAATTTCATCCCGTGTGCTTTTGCCTGTTCGATTAAACCGTCGACAAGCTCAAAATGAAACTCGCCTTCCACAGGCTCCACCTGCTGCCAGGTTACCGGGAACAACAGGCTGTTTAAATGCAGCGCCTGCATTTTGTCCCAAATCGGCTCCATGTATTCCAGCGTTGATGAACTGGAATTGTGCAGTTCTCCGGACAGGAGAATGAAGGGTTTGTCATCGACCAGGAGGATTTTCTGGCCGTTTCTTGTTTCTGTTCTTGGAATGCTCATATTTTTTCCTCCCGCTGAAAGATATTTTCTGCTGATAATAGTATTTTATATAAGATTGTGAAAACTGGCAAGAAAATTTTTACTGAAATCGATACTTTTTGGACAGTTTTAAGCCGTAATTCCGCCTGAAGCGGCGAAAAGTGCGAAATAACGGGGGGCTTATCTGCAGTCCTGCCGGCAGAATCGGAACCGGGAGCATAATTCAGTCATTATGCTCCCGGTTCCGATTCTGCGTAAAGTTGATCCGAAATTCAGGCCGAAATTCTGCAGTACCTCTCCGATGAAAGTATATCAATCATCAGTGAAAACGGGTCCAGAATACCGCCTTTCAGCATCCTGAAAATCTGCGGCGAGCCGCCGGACAGAAGTGCCGCACCCTGCGCGTTTTTCCGGACGGGCTGCTGATTGTTACGGGACTGCACATTCCAGAACACCACCTCCGGCAGGTGATAACCCGCCTCTTCAAATTTCCGTTTTGCCGATTCAAAATTTGTCAGCTCCGCATTTCTGCAGCAGTCAAATTCCATGTCGGAGATAATGTACAGCTTTTCAGGCAGCTCCTCCTGAGGAAGGTGATTTTTCACTGCGGTGCAAAGAATCAGGTCGAATACTTTCTGCAGGTCCGTATTGCTGCAGTCATCGAAACTCATCGTGTACCGCAGTTTCTCCGCGATGTCTTTTCCCTTGATTCTCACCAGTTTCGGATTCGCGCCGAAAGTGATGAAATGATTATGGAAAGCGCCTTTGTTCCGCTCGGCAAAGTAGATGCCGAGGGACTGTGCAACCGCAGCAGGCATCGGATTGCCGTAACCGTACATTGAACCGGAGCCGTCCACGACAACAAGTGCATTCTCATCTCCCGTGAAGTCCTCCTGGGCGTTCCAGGTCACATCGATGCTCTTTTGCTCCTCCTCGGAAAGTGCATGGAAGCCGTTATAAGCTATAAGCGGCGCAATGATGTCATACGGCGTCAGTGTGCCCGTATGAAGCGCAGAAGGCTGTTTTTCGGCTTTTTCGAGGAATTTCTGATATCTTTCCCCATCATTTCTGAGAAAGGCTTTTCTGTACTTAAAAAGCGCCTTTGAAGGCTGCTTCTCATAGTCGAAAGAATAATCCTTCTCCCGAAGGCTGTTCTCGATGATCCGGATGCGGGCACGGAGCTTCGTAAGCATCTTCCGGTACTCCGCTTCCTGATATCCGAATTTCCCTGCAATCCGTTTTGCCCGAAAAACCGTCCGGGCATTTGAGGCATTCACGGACGGCAGCCATTTTGCAAGGAGCGAGACTTCGCCCTCCTGTGCGTCTGCCTGAAGGTCCCGATCCAACTGCTCTTTGATACAGCGGAGCGCCTCTTCTTCACACGGCGTCGAAAGGAGTGCGCACAGGTCGTCAAAACGGCCGTATTCGCTGATCAGCTGCACATTCTTCCGAACCGATTCCGGATGGTTTTTCGCAAGCCACCGAAGGATTGTGCAGAATACCCGGCGTTCGCCCAGACCCCCGCGGATGTCTCTGGCGTAAAAGAGGATTTTCATCGCAAGGTCCCGGTCGTCCGCATAGGCGCGGATAAAACGGGTAATCACCTCCTGATCCGGCGCCGATCGGAGCGCGCCGATCGCCGAAAAAAGGTCCAGGCATTCCGAACCTGTCGAGCGGTAAGTCACTGCGCCGTTCTCTGTCAGTGTTCTGCTGGCTTCAGTTTTCAGTTCATTCAGCATCGGATATCGCCTCCCCTCCTCTTATCTGCTGATATAATGCTTAACAACACGAGCGGCACCTTCCTCAGCGCCGCAGATATTTCCCGGAACTTTGTTTTTCAAAAGAGGAATGGGGTTTCCTGCCCCATCCCTTAAGACAAGGTGCTCTGTTCTCTCTGAGAACAGATTCTTTCCATTACCCGAAGATGGTGATCCAAGATTGCTGTATGCACCTTTACACAAGACACGTTTTTCTGGAAGCAGGATTCGGACCTGCAAAACCATGGGCATAAACCATGTGCTGACCATTTAGCTATTCCGGTAAAGGATTTGCTGTCTGTGTCTTTCGATAGCCTTATCATACCAGAGAAAGACCCCGGAATCACGAAAAAAAAGCTGCGAACTTGTCATTGTCCGCAGCTTTTCTGTCTTTCCAGCCTTTCCCGGATCAGGGAAACAAAGGCTTCCGGCGCCGTCACCCTGAGTTTCGGCCCGAAACCCAGGATCCGGATCAGGATTTCCGTCTCATCCTCCTCCCGGTAATGCAGGATAATCTGATACCGG
>CACYBV010000041.1 GCA_902772745.1 uncultured Eubacteriales bacterium | reverse complement strand
TGCATGCCGCGGATATAGGCGCCGGCCATCTTTCCCGTGAGGTAGGGATCCTCGCCGTAGCCTTCTTCGTTCCGGCCCCATCTCGGGTCGCGGCAGAGGTCCACAGTCGGCGCAAGGCGCATCGCGCCGCCGCCGGGATTAACGGCATTTCCGAAAGCTCTCGACTCTTTTCCGGTCACATCACCCGCCCGGCGAATGAGATCGACATCAAAGGTTGCGGACATGCCGATCGGCTGCGTAAATGAAGTCGTCGGCGTCGGTTCGTAGGATTCCCGCTGGCCTGCACGCGCCTGAACGCCGTGCGCGCCTTCGCCGCAGATCGTCCGCCCCTGGATGCCAAGTGACGACACCTGAAGCCCGCGCGCAAAGCCCTCGAATTTATCCTCCAGGGACATCTGCGATACAAGCCACTTCGCGCGTTCCGCGACGGACAGGGATGTGTCGTATACAGGTAGGTTTTTGTTCATCGCTTCTCTTCTCCTTCTGTGTTTTCTTTTCGGAGTCCGAACCGAAAAAAGACGCTTTCCGGGCGCCCGGAAGGCGCGGTGCGGCGGTTCCTTTTTCTTCACGATCACATTCGGCGCTCCGCTTCAGTTTGACTTCATCATAGCATCAGCCAGGAATGGTGTCAAGTCTGTCCTGTGTGAAATGAAAAGAGCCGCTTATTCCTGCACACGGGCCTCCTTTTCTCCCGGCTGCACTCTTTTTATGAAAACCGGGTCACCGTTTCTGGCTTTCATCGCCGGCGCCTTCCGATATCCGTGCCTGAGATAGAAGCTTTCCGCCGTATCCGTGGTCAGAAGAAAGGCGGAGATTCCCTGCTCCCGCATGCGTGTCTCCGCGAGGCCGAGGAGCGCCGTTCCGTGCCCGCAGTTCCGATAGGGTTCTGCGATCCAGAATTCGCGGATGAATCCGCAGGTTTCCTCAAAAAACCAGCTGGTAAAGAGAATCGGCTTAAACTGGATGAATCCGATGAAGCTTCCGTCTGCCGCAGTCCGGACGTATGCTTCATTGTCCCCTTCCCCGTTCATCTCTGAAAACAGTCCGTCCCAGTCATTTACCTCGAGCCCGAGTTCCGAAAAGTAATGCCGGAAAGCCGCCTGAAACAGGGGATCGGAAAAGTCAGCGGTCAGGGTGTCGGTAAAAAAGCTTTCGAGGTCCAGCTGATAATACCGGGACAGGCGCCCGTCTTCCGCAAATTCCTCCCGGAGGGTAAAGCCGTTTTTCTCCAGCACTTTCCAGGAAGCCGTGTTGTCAGCATAAGTAAATGCGCCGACCGTCTTCAGATGATACTTTGCGCAGGCTTCCCGAAGGAACATCCGGACGGCTTCCGTCGCGATCCCAAGGTTCCATAAGGCCTCCTCGAAAATACAGTAACTCAGCATCGCGTTCGGCTCGTCTTCGGGGGCGATGCAGTAACACCAGACGTCTCCGACATATCTGCCGTCCGAAAAAACCGTCCGACCGAAGCTTGCCGCCCCGGGAAGCAGGGTTTCTTCATAATCCCGCACCGCTTCCTCCGCCGTTTTCGCCTTCTGCGGAAGCATTGCCTTAACTGCGGGATTCTGCGCCTTTTCAAAATAGATCCGGACGCTTTCTTCTGTCCGGCTGCCTAACGAAATTTCCATCTGCCCTCCCTGTGCTTCATGATCATTCTTTCTCATGATCATAGCATGTCTGCGGCGGACTGTAAATCGGTTTCCCAAAAAGCAAAATTCTTATTCTGTATTTCCTGCAGCCCGCAATAAGGAAAAACGTCGTGCGATACCGCAAAGAATCATCGGCGTCACTTCAAGCGGCTCAGGTCAGGACGCGGACGTATCCGGAGAGCGCGCTTTTTTGGATCGCCCCCTTCATTTCGAGGCGGATCAGGATCTCGAGAATCAACGAAACCGGAAAGTTCGACCGAAGGAGAAGGTCGTCAATCAGCACGGGGTCCTCACCGATGCAGTCATAGATTTCCTTTTCTTCCGGGCTCATCAGGATCCGGACGGGCTTCTTCGTGTCCGATTGCACCTGAAGCCCAAGATACTGCAGGATATCCTCGGGGCAGGTGAGCATATGCGCGCCGCTTTTCAGAAGCTCATTGCAGCCGAGGCTCATCCGTTCCCCGATCCGCCCCGGAACCGCAAAGACATCTTTTCCAAGGGACAGCGCATGATCGACCGTCGTCCGCGTCCCGGAACGTTCTGCGGCCTCGATGACCGCAAGGCAGGCGCCGTAAGCACTGATCAGCCGGTTTCTTTTCGGGAAGTCATAGGGCTTTGCACGGTAACCCGGCGGTTTTTCCGACAGAATACAGCCGCCGGAATCCAGAATCGAACGGAACAGGCCGATATTTTCCCTGGGATAGCAGATATCGGCGCCGCCGCCGAGGATCGCCGTCGTAAACCGGTGTCCTTCCGGGAACGAAACGCTCTCTGATACGGACAGCGCGCCGCGCTGCGCGTAGCCGTCCACGCCGAGCGCCATGCCTGATACGATATGTACGCCGGCTTTCGCGAGCTCCTTTCCGAAAAAGAACGCGCATTCCTTACCGTATTCACTGCAGCGGCGGGAACCGACGATCGAGACCTTCTGCTGCGTTTTTCCGGGCAGTTCGCCCCGCACATATATTCCCGCCGGCAGGTCCGGAAGCTGAAGGAACTCTTCCGGGAAATCCGGGTGTTCACGGCTCAGGAAGCGCAGGCCTTTCTTTTCCGTCTGCTCATAAAGCGTATCGAGAAGCGCCGGGTCCCTGAGGCGCTCATATTCCGCCATTTCACACAGATCCGCCGGGATTCCGAAACCGGGGATCTCATTTCCGGAGATTTCAAGAAGCTCCGAAGGCTCCAGCTCCCGGAGAAGTTCCAGGCTGCGCCCGGCTGTGTTCGCCGCTACCTGGCTCAGAAAGAAGTATCCGCGTTCTCTGTCATCCATTCTCTTATCCTCCGAAGAATTTACGGTCAGCCGCACGATACGATATCGCTTCCGCGAGATGTGCGGTTCCGATCTGCTCCGCCCCGTCGATATCCGCCGCTGTTCGTGCGACTTTCAGTATCCGGTCGTGTGCGCGGGCGGAAAGCTCCAGCTTCTCGAAAGCTTCCGTCAAAAGCTCCTGCTCCGCTTTCCCGAGCACACAGTATTTCCGGATGTCCCTCCCCTGAAGCTGCGAATTGAACAGGATCCCAAGTCCTCTGTAGCGCTCCTTCTGGATTTCCCAGGCGCGGACAACCATTTCCCGGAGCGCCGCGGAATCCTTTCCGGAAACACCCGAATCCGAAAGCTTCCGGATATCCACGCGCGGTACCTCACAGGCGATGTCGATCCGGTCGAGAAGCGGCCGCGAGAGCCGGGAAAGGTACTGGTGCACCTCAGCTTCGGAACATTTGCAGCGGTTCCGGTCAGGATAGTATCCACAGCGGCAGGGGTTCATCGCGCAGACCAGCATGACGCGGGTCGGAAAGCGGTAGGAGCCGTGTACTCTTGAAATAATAACCACATGATCCTCCAGAGGCTGCCGCATCACTTCGAGAACACTCTTCGGGAACTCCGGCAGTTCGTCCAGGAACAGAACCCCGTTATGGGCGAGACTCATCTCCCCCGGATGCGGCATAACGCCCCCGCCTACAAGCGCGCTCGCGGAAACCGTATGATGCGGCGAGCGGAAAGGCCGCATCCTGATCAGCCCTTCCGAGGGATCGAGAAGCCCCGCGACACTGTGGATCCGGGAGCATTCGATCTGCTCGTCTTCCGTAAGCGGCGGGAGAATCGTCGGGATCCTCTTTGCAGTCAGCGTTTTTCCGGTCCCGGGCGGTCCGATCATGAGAAGCCCGTGCATTCCGGCGGAAGCGACGGCCGCCGCGCGCTTCACCGATTCCTGCCCGAGTATTTCCGAAAAGTCCGGCATGTGCTCCGGCATCTTCTCATCCGGCTGCCCGTCCGGAGGCGCCTCCCCGTAATCCCCGGTCAGGAGAAACTGCATCACCTCCCGGAGTTCGGAGAAGCCGCAGGTCCGGATCCCGGAAATTGCCGCCCCTTCCCGTTCGTTTTCCCGCGGAACAATACAGCATTCCTTCCCCAGTTCCCGGGCGAGGATCACATGGGAAAGGACTCCGCTGATTCCGCGGATACCGCCGTCCAGAGAGAGCTCCCCGACAAAGCTGCAGCGCTCCGTCATTTCCTGCGGAAGAATCCCCAGTGCCGTCATGATCGCAACCGCCACCGGAAGGTCAAAACCGTTTCCCGTCTTCCTCAGATCCGCCGGACTCAGGTTCACCGTCAGCCTGCCCGGCGGAACCGGGATCCCGGTGTTTTTAAGTGCAGACCGGACCCGTTCCCGTGCTTCGCGGACTTCGGATCCCAGGAATCCGACCATATCAAAGGCCGGAAGGCCCTGCCCGTAATCCGCCTCGACAATTACCCTCCGCCCTTCGATGCCGACAATGGCGGAGGTATCGACACGTCCGAACATAAACGTATCCCTCCTTTTGAAAAATATGCTGCTTTCGTGTTTTTTCTGAAATCCGGCGCAGAAAAAAGCGGCCGGCGAAAATGCCCCAGATGCTGCAGAACTGAAAAAGTGTGAATGAATGGCAGCAGATGAATCTGCCGAAAAACCGTCTCAGACAGAATCCGGTCTCTGAAATGTTATGTAATGTTATCTGAATGATGAGATATGATCAATATGCCCGGTTTTTAACCGTATATCCATAGAAGCCGAAGATTCGGTCTCTCCTGGAAATCCGGGCTTCACCGCTCATGTCTCACGGAAAAAACGCGCTGAAACATTCTGTTTTTCTGCGTCTTCCTCAGGGACTTCATGCGGCAAAGCCCGAAAATCTCCGCCCTTTAAGCTCAGATCCTGACAGATTTCAGCTCATTTCCTTCAAGGTCCTTGATCGTAAACACCCCGTCCTCGTAGATCATATAGCTTCCGATGCCGTCCGGATCCTTGGGGATCGACACGGAGCCCGGGTTCATGTACCAGAAATCTCCGCGGTTCTCAAGGACTTTGAGGTGCGTATGCCCGTGCAGGAGCACCGTTCCCGGATCGTGCGGAAGCATGCTGTCCTCATTGAATACATGCCCGTGCGTAATGACAAAACGGTGTCCGTCGACATACATTTCAAGGTAATCCGCCATAATCGGAAACGCGAGGACCGTCTGGTCAATCTCGGCGTCGCAGTTTCCGCGGACCGCCATAATGCAGTCTTTATGCGCATTCAGAAGCGCCGTCAGGCCTTTTGTGTTATAGCCCTCCGGAAGATCGTTTCTCGCGCCGTGGTACAGAAGGTCGCCGAGAAGGATCAGCTTCTCCGGCTTTTCCTGGTCGAAACAGGCAAACATTTTCTCCGAAAAATACAGTGAACCGTGCAGGTCCGACGCAATCATCAGCTTCATCCGGTCAGTCCTCCTTTTCTTCCTTTTCTTCTTTTTCCGTTTTCTCTTCTTCCTTCCCGCTTTCGTCGAGGTAATCCCCGATGGAAAGCTGGCCTTCATACCCGGTTTCCTTCAGGACCGTCAGCCGCGCTTCCTCCATCAGTTCATCCGTGAGCTCAGGGAGCTCCATGGCGGAACTCAGTCCGAACTCCCGAAGGAATTCCTCCGTTGTCCGGAAAAGAATCGGCCGTCCCGGTGCATCAAGGCGCCCGGCTTCCTCTACCAGACGGTAATCGACGAGGCGGTTTACGGTGTAGTCGCTGTTCACCCCGCGGATCCGGTCGATTTCGGAGCGCGTCACCGGCTGGCGGTAAGCGATTACCGAAAGCACTTCGAGCATCACGTCCGTCAGCACCGGCTTCGCGGGCTGTGAAGCGACGCGGATCAGCGTGTCATAATACTTTTCCCGGGTGCAGAGCTGGTAGGAATCCTCGAGTCTTATGATCCGAAGCCCGCTCTCCCTTCTGTCCTGCTCCTCCTGCATTTCCTGAAGAAGCGCCTCCGTCTCCTCCTCGGATATCATAAGCGCATAGGCAAGTTTCGCGCACTCCACAGGCTTTCCCATCGCGAAAAGCACCGCGAGCACCGCTTCCTTCTGCTGTTCTCTTTCATCAGTCATACTGTTCGATTTCCTCTAAACTCAGTTCCTGTTCGCAGTCATCATTCCATGTCAGGCTGATCTCACCGAACTGTTCGTCCTGCGAAACCGTGATCTGCCCGATGTGAATGAGCTCCAGGCAGGCCAAAAAAGTCACGATTACATCCGCTTTCGTGCGCTGTCCTTCAAGAAGCTTCCGGAAGGAGAAACGCTTTTTTTCCCGGCCGATACGTATGACCGACACGAGCTTGTCCGAAATGCGCACCGGATCTTTCTGAATATTTCCGAACTGGGAGCGCACCGGGTCGATCTTCTCCTCCTGCCGGCGGATGACCATTGTAAAAATATCGCGGATCCGCTCGAGCGTCACATCCGACAGAAATTCCGAAAGGTCCAGTTCGGGCACATAGTCCCGAACCTCCTTCGGGAGCGACTGCTCCCTGAAAAAAGCACCTTCGGACTCGGAAAAATACTCCTGAAGCTGTTTCGCCATCATCTTGTATTCCTGGTACTCGATGAGGCGTTCGACAAGTTCCGCTCTCGGATCGATCTCCTCACCGTTTTCATCTTCTTCACGGGGAAGAAGCATCCGCGCCTTGAGGTCGAGAAGCGTGCTTGCCATCACCAGGAAATCCGACAGCACCTCCAGGTCGCGTTCTTCCTGCATCGCCTCAAAGTACTCCATGTACTGATCGGTGATGAGCGCAATGGGGATGTCGTAGATATCGACTTTGTTTTTTTCTATCAGCAGAAGAAGGAGGTCGAGCGGTCCTTCAAATGCATCCAACCTGAATTCCAGACTCATAAGAATATCCAAAAATCATACTTTCTTCAGTGTCACCAGCACGATTTCCGGCCGGTTCATAAAACGGATATTGATGGTATGTGTACCCAGTCCCGCACCGGCGATTCCGTACCGGTCTTTGAACCGGTAAAGTCCGTGACACCATCTGTTCAGGAGCTGAAACTGCGGAGTCATAAGCCCGATTCCGAAGAGCCGAACCGTTCCGCCGTGAAAATGTCCCGAAAAGACCAGATCCGCACCGTACCCGCAGGCTTCCTTCATATACTGCGGCGAATGGACAAGCATTATTTCATAGCCTTCCGGTTTTTTCCCGCGAATGTCCTCGAAATATCCCTGGGGAAGCGGTTTCTTCCGGAATTTCTGCAGATAACTTTCCTCCGGAAGCACGGCTTCCGAGAGCAGGATCCGGCTTCCGTCCTTTTCGATCTCCGTCCGCTGGTTATGAAGCCGCAGAACGCCCCGTTCCCGAAGCATCCTGCGAAAACGCGCTGTCCATCCGGGATAGATGTCGGGATTCTCCT
>CACYBV010000040.1 GCA_902772745.1 uncultured Eubacteriales bacterium | reverse complement strand
TGACCTTTCGGATCTTCTGAAGGGTGCGGACATGGTGTTTATTACCTGCGGAATGGGCGGCGGAACCGGAACCGGCGCTGCGCCTGTCGTTGCAAAACTTTCCCATGATATGGGCATTCTGACCGTCGGTGTTGTGACCCGTCCCTTTACATTTGAAGGCAAAGCGCGTTCCAACAACGCCGAAGAGGGCATCCAGAAGCTGAAGGAAGTCGTCGATACCCTGATCGTCATCCCCAATGACAAACTGCTGCAGATCGTAGACCGCAGGACCAGCATGCCCGACGCGCTCAAGCTGGCAGACCAGGTTCTCCAGCAGGCAGTCCGCGGTATTACCGACCTCATCAATGAGCCCGGCGAAATCAACATGGACTTTGCGGACGTTCAGACCGTTATGCGCGACAAAGGCATGGCCCATATCGGCATCGGTACCGCTACCGGCGACGACAAGTGCCAGGAAGCGATGCGCCAGGCGATTTCGAGCCCGCTTCTGGAGACCACGATCGACGGCGCAAGCCACGTCCTTGTGAATATTTCCGGCGACGTCAGCCTGATCGAAGCGAACGATGCCGTAGAATACGTCCGCGAGATGGCGGACCCGAACGCGAACATCATCTTCGGTACCGCATACCGCGAGACCGCTGCGGATGAAGTGACGATCACCGTGATCGCGACCGGCGTAAAGGATGCGGTCCAGAAGGCGGCAGCCCCGATTCCGGAAAAGAAAGAACAGAAAGCGCCGAATTTTGCAAACCTGAACCTTCTCGGCGGGCAGCGTCCCCCGAAGGCTCCGGCGCCGGAACCGCAGAAGCTCCCGGAAAACGAGGATATCAAACTTCCGGATTTCAGCTCTTATTCGCAGCGTCCGAGAAGAGATGAACAGACCATCAAGATTCCGGATTTCCTGAAGAAAACCAGTCGTTAATGCGAAGGACCCCGGATTGATCCGGGGTCCTTTTAAACGGGCTTCGGAACTTCCGAACTGATTTTTTTGCCAAGGAGAACGCTGTTTTTGAAGAGAAAGGTTTTTCTTAGTCTTCGATATCCGGCAGCAATCCTGCTGTTTATACTGGCCGCGGTACTTTCAAAGTACGGCGGCGGTTATCCGTCTTTTGTAATTTTTCTCCTGCTGATGGCCCTTGAGACCGTTCTCGTTTATATCGAGGATTCGAACATCATCGACCTGAGGCTGCTTCTGAGCATTTCGTGGCTTTTCGGGATTGCCTTAAGCTCGCTGAAGCTTTCCGAACTGCAGTCGCCGTGGAGCACCGCGATGTGGTTTTCCGTCGGCGGCTTCTACTTCCTCTTTATGGGCGGGTTCGATCTCATATCGTGGTTCTTAAAAAAGCGGGCGCCGAAACGGAAACCAGAGCAGAGCATCCGGAAGAACCGCCGGAATCCGGTGTTTCTCCGGGCGGTTTTCAGCGCGGTTCTGATCCTGACCGCGGTCGGCCTTCTGGCTTTTATCCTGGAATGCTTTATCCTGAAGTTCCGCGTCCCGATTTTCCTGGACTGGTCTTATGCCGCCTATTCGATTTTTCATGTGACGGGGCTGCATTACTTTGTGGTCGCGCTTGTCCTGGTGCCGCCGCTGTCGGTCTATTTCCTGTCTCTCGGGAGGCCGGCCAAATGGGGATACCTGATCCTGATTCTCTGCAACGGACTGTCTCTCCTGATTCCCTTTATGCTTCTTTCCAAGATGCAGATGCTGCTGACGCTTGCGCTTCCGGTGCTTGCTTTCCTGGTGATTCAGGAAAAGATCCCGAAACCCGTGATTCTCGCGGGAACGGTGATTTTCGGATTCCTCGTGTTCGGCGTTTTCCTCATCCTGATGCGCTACAAAAACTATCCGGAAGGCTATCTTGAGAATGTTTTCCGCTTCCGCAACCGGGAGACTTCGCTTACGGTCCAGTATCCGTACATCTATATTGTCAACAACTATGAGAACCTGAACCTGCTCACGATCAACCTGCAGCGTCACAGCTACGGCATCCGGGAACTGTTCCCTTTCTTTGCGCTGACGGGACTCAAGTTCCTGCCGCGGGTACAGGAACTGATGGCGCTCGAGCAGTATACGACGATTCCGGAACTGACGACACTGACGATGCTCTACCATGTGTACGGGGATTTCGGCGTACCGGGTACGATGCTGTTCGGACTGCTTCTTGGCGGCGTCGCCGCTCTCGTGACCGATATTTCCTTCCGCAGGAAAACGGCATCGGGCGTACTGCTTTATGTGCAGATGGCGTTCTATATGGCGCTTTCATTCTTTACGACCTGGTTCAGTGATGCGACGACCTGGTTTTACTTCATTGTGACCGGGGCGATAGCGGTTTATATCCGGCTGTACTGCAGAAGCAATTCAAGGCGCGGACAGAGAAAGACGGCCAGGGCTTTTTCCAAAACGGAGGAGTAGATGACAAGAGACCAGATTATCGAAGAATTCCTGATGGATTTATCATCTAAAAACCCGGTCCCCGGCGGCGGAGGCGCGTCCGCCCTGGCGGGGGCTTTCGGTGTCTCTTTGGGGATGATGGTGGCAAGTCTCACGATCGGAAAGAAACGTTATGCGGCGGTGGAAGAGGAAGTGATCCGCCTGAACGGATACCTTGAATCCCTCCGGGACGTATTCCTCCGCCTTGCGGACAAGGATGAGGAGGTCTTTCTGCCGCTTTCCCGCGGCTATGCGATGCCGAAGGGAACGGAGGAGGAAAAACGCATCCGGGACGCCTATATGGAAAACGCGCTTTACGACGCGGTGCTGGTGCCGCTCTCGGTGATGGAAACCGCGCTCGGTGCTTTTGATTCCGTGCTGCGGCTTTCAGAAATCGGTTCGAAGCTCGCGGTTTCGGACGCGGGCGTTGCGGCGTCCTACCTTGAAACCGCGGTGACGGGCGCGTCCATGAACGTGCTGATCAACCTGAAATCGATGAAGGACTCCGAGCGCCGCACGAGGCTTTCGGAACGCTGCGAACGATACCTTGAGCGTGCGGAGAAACTGTACCGGGAAACGATGGATACGGTGAAAGAGAGGATCGGCTGATGGAACTTCTGAAAGGAGCGGAAACCGCGAAAGCCCTGACAAAACGCGCACGGGAAACAGCGCAGTCACTTCCCCGTGCACCGAAGCTTGTGATTATTCGTTTCGGAGAGGACGAGAGCGATATTTCCTATGAAACCGGCGCTAAGAAACGCATGGCGAAATGCGCGGTCGACTGCACTTCTCTGGTATATCCATCGGACACGGATCCGGAGGCCTTCTTCGCGGAATTCAGGAAGCTGAACGGGGATGATTCCGTCGACGGAATCCTTGTGCTGCAGCCGCTTCCGAAGACAATCAGCACGGAAAGGCTGTTTTCAATGCTGGACCCGGAAAAGGATATGGACTGCTGCACGCCGAAAAACCGTCTGCGGCTGTTTGAAGGGCGCAAAACGGTTTATCCCTGCACACCGGAAGCCGTAATCCGCATGATCGAGCAGGCGGGAATCGACCTCCAGGGAAAACGCGCCGCAGTGATCGGCCGCTCGATGGTGGTCGGAAAGCCGCTCGCGATGATGCTTCTTGAGAAGAACGCGACGGTGACGGTCTGTCACAGCCGCACGAAGGACCTGCCGGCGGTCTGCAGGGAAGCGGACATCCTTGTGACGGCGATCGGACGGGCGGAAATGATCGACGGCTCCTACGTGAAGCCGGGTGCTGCGGTCTTTGACGTCGGCATCAATATGAATGCTTCCGGCGCCCTTGTCGGAGACTGCAGACAGGCCGACATGTCCGCAGCTTCTCTTCTGACTCCGGTTCCGGGCGGCGTCGGATCGGTTACGACATCAGTCCTTGCGCTTCATGTCGCGGAGGCCGCCGCGAAGAAATTCCTCTGACATATATTAATGCGCCGCCTTTTGTGGCGGCGCTTTCTGAAAGGATTCAAATGGAAATCGAAATCCGTTACCTGTCTGACAAAATCGAACCCCTTCGTTATATCGGCGGGAAATCCGACTGGATTGACCTGCGGGCTTCGGAGGACATTGAAATGAAGGCCGGTGAATTCCGGCTGATTCCCCTCGGAATCGCCGTCCGGCTTCCCGAAGGCTACGAGGCTTATGTCGTTCCGAGAAGCTCGCTTTATCGGAATTACGGCATCATTCAGGCCAATTCCTTCGGCGTTGTGGATGAAACTTACTGCGGCGACAACGACGAGTGGTTTTTTCCGGCCCTTGCGATGCGCGACACAATTGTGCACGTGAACGACAGGATCTGCCAGTTCCGCATTATGAAGCACCAGCCTCCGCTCGAGTTTGTCGTCCGCGAGCACCTCGGCGACACGGACCGCGGCGGTTTCGGCGCTACAGGGAGAAGCTGAGGCGGGGATTCGCGTCCGGGAGGCATCCCGTGCCCGGGGAGACCTTCGTTACAGGCTCACGCCGTTTTCTTTGAGCAGGGTGCGGGCGGATTCGACGGAATCGATGCCGGTACGGTTTTTGATCGGAGCGAACTCCTTCTCGCGGATGACTTCATAGGGAAGGCAGCTCTCGAGCAGATGGATCATGTCGAGTACAAGGTACTCGAACTTATAGCCGTTCGGAGATTCGGGCTTCTGCAGGATGCCCGAATCGTCGATGAAGGGGATTTTCTTTTCGACAATGTGCAGGGGAAGCCGGTTGTTCGCGATTTCCGTGAGCCGGTCCAGGCGGAACAGGTAGTTCAGAATCACGCCGTAATTGTAGAGAAGATTTCCGCCGGCATCGCGCAGATGAATCATATCGTCCGTCATTTCATAGTATTCGACGATGGAAGGCCGGCCGTCTTCAAGGCAGAGGACGCCGACGCGCTCATTCGGATCGGCTTTTTGAACCACTTTTGCACAGACATCGCAGCCGGAGAGCTTCATTGCGCCGACAAATGCGGGATCGTTGATGCGCTGGCAGACATTGTCGACACCGAAAACGGAAAGGTATTCGACGCCGTGTTCCTGAAGCAGAGGATATAGGCCGGCTTTCACAAGAGAATGGAACCAGCCGCCGTTACCGTTCGGGGAAACCGCGATCCGGCCTTTCCCCTCCATAAGGATTTTGCCGTCATAGCCGACGCAGGGCGCCGTATCCTGGACAAAGAAGCGGATGTAATCGGGATCGTAGCCGAAATACTCCTTCTCTTCAAAGAACCGGACCGTATCTTCGTGGTTCAATTCTGAAGTCATGATCAGGAGATACATATAGTGGCCGGTGACGCGGACCACATCGAGAAGGTTATTGATCAGGCACTCGAAAATGTACAGGTCATGCGTTTCGCCGATATTGTACATGCCTTTTGGCTTGTCAAAGCCGAGACGTGTCCCCATGCCGCCTGCAAGAAGCACGGCAGCGGCTTTTTCCCTGTTGAGCACTTCGAGGCCGGCGCGTTCGTATTCAATGCGTTTTTCACTGATTTCCTGTACAGTCAGCGCACCGAGCGGTTCAAAAAAACCGCGGCCGGAGCTGGCGCTTTCGCTGTGAAGAATCGACAGGAGGGAAAAGTCCAGCGCTTCGATCTCCTTAAGCAGTGAAATCTGTTCCTCTGAAGACAGTTCGTCATAGTAGCGGAGAAGATGTTCCTGACCGTATTTTTTTGTCAGGGCAAGAGCCTCCTGATAGTTCATTTGAGAGAATCCTCCTTGGAATATCCTGCTGAATGGATTATATCAGAAGGCGCCGGGAAAAGCAAGCCGGGATATCACTTCGCTTCCCGCGGGAGATTCACCCGAAAAAATATATTCAGTACTTGAAAAAAAGCGCCGTTTGCGGTAAAATAATCCTGTATGCAGACGCCCGGAAGGCGGCAGAACTTCCGGCATTGGAGGAGATTATGTCGACAGAGATTCAGAGTATTGGTGTGCTGACAAGCGGCGGAGACGCGCCGGGCATGAATGCGGCGGTCCGCGCAGTAGTCAGGTCAGGGCTGTCTCAGGGCCTTCGGGTTCTCGGAATCGAGCGCGGATATGCGGGACTTCTGAATGAAGAACTGCATGAGATGAAGTCTTCGGATGTCTCGGATATCATCCAGCGCGGCGGAACGGTTCTGTATACGGCGCGCTGCATGGAATTCATGACGGAAGAAGGACAGAAGGAAGGCGCGAGAATCTGCCGGAAATACGGAATCGACGGAATTGTCGTTATCGGCGGCGACGGTTCCTACCGCGGCGCCGGGAAACTTTCGAAGCAGGGAATCAATACGATCGGCGTCCCCGGAACGATCGACCTTGACATCGCATCGACGGAATATACGATCGGATTCGATACCGCAATCAATACCGCAATGGATGCGATAGACAAGATCCGGGACACCTCGTCTTCCCATGAGCGCTGTTCCGTCATCGAAGTCATGGGACGTTCGGCTGGCTATATCGCGATCACCTGCGGAATTGCGACGGGTTCCGATGACATCCTGCTGCCGGAAGTGTACGACGGAGACGAGCAGACGATTATCGACCATGTGCTGCAGAACCGCAAAGTCGGCAAAAAGCACCATCTCGTAATCAATGCCGAGGGCATCGGGCATTCCGCGACGCTTGCGCGCCACATCGAGGAAGCGACCGGTGTTGAGACCAGGGCGACAATCCTCGGTTATCTGCAGCGCGGCGGCTCGCCGACCTGCCGCGACCGTTTTATGGCGTCCCTCATGGGCTCGGCTGCGGTGGACCTTCTCCTGCAGGGCAAGTCGAACCGCGTCGTCGGCGTATCGAACGGCAAGATCGTGGACTATGACCTTGATGAAGCGTTAAAGATGCAGAAGACCATGCCGGAGGACTGGGTACGCGTTTCCCAGCTGCTCCTGAGAAAATAAATCCTTGCCAGTGCCGTCCGGTTTTTATTCGGCATATGGTAAAAAATCAGGCGGGACCGTCGGATGTACGGTTCCGCCTGATTCGCCCTGTTTCGGAGGAAAGCATGAACCAGCTTGAGAAAAACATTCTGCGCTGGCAGAAAAAGCCGGCTTCAAGGAAAGAAGACCGGGTTTTCATCGTTGAGGGAATCAAAATGATCCGTGAACTCCCGGAGGAACGCCTTTTGTGCCTCGTCGCTTCTTCCGGTTTCATGAAGGAAAACCGCTTCCGGGTATCTGATCTCGAGAAGCACTGCAACAGGGAAAAAAAGGAGTTTCTGGTGGTTTCCGACCAGGAATACGCCAGGCTCTCCGACACGAAATCCCCGCAGGGAATCCTTGCCGTGCTGCGTGCTTATGACTATACGGAAAAAGAAATCCTGGAAAAGAAAAACGGACTGTTTGTTTTTCTGGAAAACCTGCAGGATCCGGGAAATCTCGGGACGATCATGAGGTCTGCGGAAGCTTCCGGTGCGGACGGAATCATTCTCAACGAAAACAGCGTGGATCCCTACAATCCCAAGGTGATCCGCGCAACGATGGGGTCGTTTTTCCGGATGAAATTCGCAGTTTCGCCGGATCTTACGGAAACGGTACGGAACTTCAGAAAAACGGGCGGCGCGGTATATGCCGCACACCTCATGGGGGAGAAGAGCTATGACTCGGTTTCATATACCGGAAGATCCGCGGTCCTGATCGGAAACGAATCGAAAGGCCTTTCCCGGCAGATTTCAGAGGAAGCGGGAGATCTTATCCGCATCCCGATGGCCGGAAAAGTGGAGTCGTTAAACGCCGCGATGGCGGCGACGATCATCCTGTTTGAGGCGATGCGCCAGCGCCGGAACGGGGCCTGAAAACCGGATACTTGACAAAAACGTTAAAATGTGTTAACATTCTCTGTAATATTTCTGTAACAAGTGTAAATTCAGCTCCTTTATAAAAGTACGAACCGACCGGGAAGCTTTCTTCAGGACGGTTTTACTGCCCGGTTTAAATTGGGGGGAAGATGAGAGAAGAATTCCTTTAAAACGGGCCGAGGCAAACTTTTTTACGGTGAAGCTGAATCAGATCGCAAATCTACTACAAGCATACGGAGGAGTCGGTATGTTCAGGAAATTACGGAGAGCTGCGGCAATTCTGTGCGGGACGGCGCTGGTGTCCGTCGCTGTGCTCAGTTCCTGCAGCCGTGCCATGGCAACTGACCCGGAATCTATGGATATGACAACAGAAAGCGACGGAAAATCCGGAAGTCAGATTCACAGAGAAGAGAGCGGTTCCGCTGAAGACGCGGACCCCGACCGACCATCGGAAACCGCCGGAGAAAGCGAAACCTCATCCGGGGATACGGCGGTTTCCAAGGAAGAAACGGTCTCTGGAAGCGAAGAAACAGAAACGGAAGATCAGGGATCATCCGAAGAGGAAACGACCGAAACGGAGGAAACCACGGAAGAAACCACGGAGGAAACCACGGAAGAGGAGACCGAGGACCCGGAGTCCATGACCGGTCTCAGAAAGTATTTTGACCATAAACTCGTCGTGGACGCCGAAAAAACAGCGCTTTATCTGAATGTACGCGCAGAGCCCGACGAAAACAGCGCGATTCTGTCGATTCTGTATCCCAACGACATTGCCACCTATATCAGAAAGACCGGAAACTGGTATGAGATAGAACGGGAAGGCTATACGGGCTATGTGAATGCCTCGTATGTTTTCACGGACAAAAAAGCCTACGACATCATGTACCACACTGTTGCATATGCGGCAATGGTCCAGACCTATGAATCATATCTTTATGCGGTCCCGGATACTTCGACCGAAATCGTTCTCTGTGCACATAAAAGCGACGCATTCCGTCTGAAGGGCATCACCGGCGGCTTTTACGAAGTCGAGGTGGTGTCGGAGCTCTATGAAACGCTGTTCATGCCGATGGACGATGCGATCATCTTTTACCTGTTTCTGGGACAGGGCAACGACAATGAGCTCGGCGAACATGAAGAAGAGTTTTTCGGCACGCTGGACGTTGAAGCCAATCTTGAACGCTCGGAGGAACTGATTGAGGAATATGCCGAGGACCTCCGGGAATACCAGGAATACCTCGCGGCCTCCGAAGCGGAATCCTGGGCGGCGGAGCAGGCGTATCTTGCAGCCTCGAGAAAGGCGGCGCAGGATGCGGCGGAAGCGGCGCGCCAGCAGGTCTCGTCCGCGGCGGAACAGGCACAGCAATCGGGAGAGGCGCAGTACCTCGGCCATTTTTTGATCACACATTACTGCCACTGCCAGAAATGCTGCGGCGTATGGGGCTCAAACGATCCCAACTACCAGGCGCACGGTTCGTCCGGTATGCTTCTTCAGAGCGATTATTCGGTCGCGGTCAACCTCGGCCAGATTCCTTACGGCACGAGGCTTTCGATCAACGGAAGGGAATATATGGCGGCCGATACCGGCGTCGGGCCGAACCAGATCGATATTTACCGGCAGACGCATGAGGCGGCGCTTTCAGGCGGCGCATATTACGCGGATGTTTATATACTTCCGTGATTTTCAGGCAGGAAAGAGAGCTCCTTTCCTGCTTTTTTGTGACCCGCAATGAGGATAATCGATGTGCGCTGGCGCACGGAGATTTGACGAATGCCGGAAGTCCCGTAATACGGCTTTTTGCCGCTTCCGGTAATTACAGTTTTTTTATGAACAATTTGTGTTTTTTGTGACAGAAAAGGAAAACTGTGATAGAATAAACTGATTATACGCTGTGAGGATTGAAAATGCGCAACTTTTTCAACAGAATCCGTTATGGCTTTACACAGTCCATGGCGCGCTCCCTGTCCGGTAGGTACGGAGGAAGGGATGCGCTGAATTTCACGCTGATCGGACTGACGGTCGTTCTGGATATTCTTTTTATGATTTTCCGTATTCCGGCGCTGACTTTCGCATCCCTGCTTCCTCTTGTGTGGGCGATGTTCCGGACTTTCTCGAAAAACATCGGGAAGCGGTATGAAGAAAACCGGAAGTTCGTCAATTTCTTCAAGAACCTCGCCGCAAGAAGAACGCATCATATTTACCGCTGCCCGAAATGCAGGCAGAAAATCCGCATTCCGAGAAAAGGCGGAAAAACCGTCGAGATCACCTGCCCGAAATGCCATGAGCATTTCCGCAAGAAAATCTGATCCGGAGGGCGGTTATTCGTGTTCGGCTATCTTACGGCTTATCAGCAGGGACTCGGAGAAGAAGACCGGCGGATTTACCAGGGTTATTACTGCGGCTTGTGCCGTACGCTCAGTGAACAGTACGGCAGGAAGTCCGCGCTGGTTCTTGCCTATGACCCGGTGTTTCTCGCGATCCTCTATTCGGATCTTTACGACGGCACGGAGACTGTCCTGGACCGCCGCTGCCTGTATAAAGGCGCGAAAGTGCCTGTCGTACGGACGGAATCCCTGTCTTTTTCGGCGGATATCAACCTGATGCTGGCGTTTCATAACTACAGCGACCAGGTTTACGACAGCAGGAAAAAGCGGGCGCTTCGGGCTGTGCATTTTCTTGAAAAGGAATACCGGAGGACTGCAGAACGCCATCCGGAAAAAGACGGGATGCTCCGGGAATATATGGAAGCCCTGCATGAATGCGAGCGCCGTAATTCCGACAACCCGGATGAGGCAGGAAACCTCACAGGCGCAATGTGCAGGGAAGTATTCCTGCTCCGGGAAGACGAATATGCGAAATACCTCCGGCCGATGTTTTTTTACCTCGGGAAATTCGTCTATCTCCTGGACGCCTTTTCGGATCTTCCGAAAGACAGGCGGAGCGGGAACTATAATCCTTATATGAAACTGGACGCTGAGCCGGACTGCAGTGAAATGGTTCTCGCGCATCTTGAGAGCGTGATGGGCGCCTGCACGGAAGCGTTTGAAAAACTGCCTCTCATAACGCACAGGGACATTCTCCGGAATATTCTGTACGCCGGCGTCTGGATCGGCTACAGGAAAGCGGCAGAAGAGCGGGAAGAAAAGGAAACGCAGCATGTACTTTGACCCCTATCAGGTGCTCGGCGTATCACCGTCGGCGAGCGATGATGAAGTGAAAAAAGCATATCG